>NZ_JBVHIP010000003.1:0-113352 GCF_055560495.1 Kitasatospora sp. NPDC023176
GTGAACAGCTCCAGGTGGAGGGCGAGTTCGTCCCGCTGGTCGGCGGGGGCCTGGTGCCAGGCGGAGATGTACGGGGTGCGGCCGCCGCCGAAGAGGCGGTCGAAGCGGCGCAGCAACTCCAGGTAGAGGGACGGGAATTCGTCCCGTTGGGCGGCGTCCAGGCCGGTCAGGTCGGGTACCCGGCGGTGCGGGTGGAGGTGGACCTCGTACGGCCAGCGGGCGGCGAAGGGGACGAAGGCCGTCCAGTGCTCGCCGGCGAGGACCACCCGGTCGCCGTGGGCGCGTTCGGCGGCGAGGAGGTCGTCGAAGAGGTTGCGGCCGGTGGCGGCGCGGTGCTCGGCGGCGCGGGCGGCCATCCGGGCGGTGCGCGGGGTGGTGAACGGGAAGGCGTAGATCTGGCCGTGCGGGTGGGCGAGGGTGACGCCGATCTCGGCACCCCGGTTCTCGAAGCAGTAGACCTGCCGCACACCGGGCAGCGCGGAGAGTTCGGCGGTGCGGTCCGTCCACGCGTCCAGGACCAGGCGGGCGCGTCCGGGGGTGAGGTCGGCGAAGGAGGCGTCGTGGTCGGCGGTGAAGCACACCACCTCGCAGCGGCCGGCGCCGGGGGCGCTGATCCACGGGCCGTCGGCCTGCTCGAACGGCGGGGCGGGCGGCCCGGCCAGCGAGGGGAAGCGGTTCTCGAAGACGGCCACCTGGTAGTCGGCGGCCGGGATCTCGCTGAGCCGGCCGTCCTGGGAGGGGCAGAGCGGGCACTCGTCGGCCGGGGGCCGGTAGGTGCGGGCCTGGCGGTGGGCGGCGATGGTGACCTGGTCGCCGGTGGCCGGGTCCAGCCGCACCTCGGAGCCGCCGGGGCCGCCGGGGCGGGCGTCCAGCGGGCGCCGGTCCACGGCGTCGCGGGGGACGGCCGGGCCGCTGTCGTAGTAGATGAGCTGTCGCCCGTCCGCGAGGGTGGTCGCGGTCCTGGCGGTGGGCTGGGTCAGGGTCGTCCCGGCCATGGCCTTCTTCCTCTGCGTGACGTGCGTGACGTGCGGGGCGAGCGGGGCGGGGCGTGCAGGGCGTGCGTGCAGGGCGTGCGTGATGTGCGGGGCCCGCAGGTGGCACCGCGGGAATCAACAGAAAGCTACAATCTCAAACATTATCCATCAGAACCACGCGCCGGAAGTGGTAGAGGGAGACCCCGATGACCGACAACGTCCAACCGCTCGCCGGACAGCGCCGCGTACTGATCCTGGAGCAGGTCCGCGCCCGCGGCGGCGTCCGGGTGACGGAACTGGTCCGGGACCTCGGGGTGTCCGACATGACCGTCCGCCGCGACCTCGACGCGCTCGCCCGCCGCGGCCTGGTGCAGAAGGTGCACGGCGGCGCGGTGCGGATCGAGGCGCCCGCCACCGGAGAGCCCGGGTTCGAGACCAAGGCGCGCTGGGAGCTGCCCGCCAAGGAGGCGATCGCCCGCACCGCCGCCGCGCTGGTGCCGCCCGGTTCGGCGGTCGGGCTGTCCGCCGGGACGACCACCTACGCGGTCGCCCGGCACCTGCGCGCCGTCGAGGGCCTCACCGTGGTCACCAACTCGCTGCGGATCGCCGAGCTGCTGGAGCAGCCCGACGAGGACGGCACGCCCGCCACCGCCACGGTGATCCGCACCGGCGGCGTCCGCACGCCCTCGGACGCGCTGGTCGGCCCGGTGGCCGACCAGGCGATCCGCTCGCTGCACGTCAACGTGCTCATCCTGGGCTGCCACGGACTGTCCGCCGAGACCGGCCTGACCACCCCGAACCTGGCCGAGGCGGAGACCAACCGCGCCTTCCTCCGATCCGCCCGCCGGGTGGTCGTGGTCGCCGACCGCACCAAGTGGGACGCGGTCGGGCTGGCCTCCTTCGCCACGCTGGGCGAGGTGGACGTGCTGGTCACCGACGACGCGCTGCCGGCGGAACAGCGGGCGGCCGCGGCGGAGTTGGTCGGTGAGCTGATCGTGGCCTCGTGAGCGGGCTCCGCACGGGAAGTCGGCCGGTCCGACGTCCCGTGCCCGGCTCAGCCCGCCGAACTCCCCCGCACCACCAGCTCGCCGGGCAGTTCCAGCCCGGCCGGGGGCACCGGCTCCCGGCGCACCTGGGCGAGCAGCCGGGCCACCAGTGCGGTGGCGATCGCCCGCAGCGGCAGCCGGACCGAGGTCAGGGCCGGGTGCAGGTGGCGGCAGAGCGGCGTGTCGTGGAAGCCGGTGACCGCCACCCCGGCGGGCCCGACCGCCAGCCCCTCGGCCCGGACCGCCTCGTAGACGTCCAGCGCGAGCAGGTCGCTGCCCGCCGCGACGGCGGTGGGCCGCTCGGGGCCGCGCAGCAGCGCCCGTACCGCCGCCGGCCCGGAGCCGGCCACCGGGACCGCGGACAGGCCCAGGGCGCGCGCCGCGGCGAGGAAGCCCGCCCGCCGGGCCGCCATCCAGGGCAGTTCCTCGTCGGCGCCGAGGTAGCCGATCCGCCGGTGGCCGAGCGAGGCCAGGTGCCGCACCACGGCGGCCATCGCCGCGTCGTTGGCGATGTCCACCCAGTGCTGCGGCTCCGCCGGCCCGGTCCGGCCGAAGCCGACGAACGGGACGCCGGCCCGGGTGACATGGGCGATCCTGCGGTCCTCGGTCAACACGTCGGCGAGCACCAGGCCGTCGACCTGACGGGCCGCCACCAGTTCGTCGATGGCGGCCGCCGGGTCCGCCGCGGGCCCGGCGGGCCGGAACAGCAGCACCCGCTGCCCCTGCTCCCCGGCCGCGTCGACCAGGGCCTCCAGGAAGCCGGCCATCAGCGGGTTGGGGTCGTGCGGGTCGTCGGCCGGGGCGAGGTAGCCGATGGTGTGCCGGGCGCCGCTGCGCAGCGAGCGGGCCGACTGGTCGGGCTGGTAGCCGAGTTCGCGGATCGCCGCGCCGACCCGGGCCAGCGTCTCGGGGCGGACCCGGTGCGGGGCGTTGAGCACGTTGGAGACGGTCTGCCGGGAGACCCCGGCCGCCCGGGCGACCTCCTCGATGGTGGTGGCGCCGCGGCGCGGTCGGTGCGCTCCCTCGGCCATGCGGTCCTCCTCCACGGACGGTTACGGACGGCGCAGGGTCAACAGCCCGCCACGCGGCACCGCAACGGTGTCCGTCCAGTCGAGGTCGATCCCGCCCTGCCGGACGATACGCCCCCGGGCGTCCTGGACCGTGACGGTGGCCGCACCGCTGCCGCCGGCCAGCCGGACGTCCGGGTCGGCGTCGGCGTTGGCCACCAGCAGGGTATGCCAGCCCGCGTCCGAGGCGTCGACCGGTAGCGCGGCGTACCGGGCGACCGCGACCGTCCCCTCGTCGAGGGCGGTGACCAGCGGGTATCCGAGGTCCGGCCGGCTCGGACGCAGTTCGCCGAGTTGCAGGGTTTCGAGGTGCTCGCGGAAGACGCCGAGCCAGAAGGCGATCGCCTCGCGCTGTCCGGCGCTCTGGGCGGCGAGGTCGACGGAGATCTGCGGCACCGAGAACAGCACGTTGATCAGGTGGCAGGCGATCTGCTCCGGCGGCTCGGCCGGGTGCCACATCAGCATGTCCGAGTGCACCGGTACGGGCCCGGCGGCCAGCCGCAGGTCGACGGTGCGCTGCCGGTTCTCCTGCGGGCTGAGCGGGCAGTCGGTGGCGCGGATCATGGTGACGTACGGCCACAGGCCGGGGCTGACGTACGGCTGGCGGTGCTCGATCATCGCCTCCGGGTCGGCGGCGGTGATCCGGGTGCGGAGGGCGGCGAGCAGCTTCTCCACGCCCTCGTCCACGCTCGCGCAGTCCGCCCCGGGGCCCGGCTCGGGTGCGTCCGCGCCCTCGGCGGCGCGGGCGAACCAGTCGACGAAGTCGACCTTGAGCCCGTCCATGCCCCACTCCTCGACGGCGCGGGCCAGCCGGTCGGTGAGGAACGCGCGGACGTCGGGGTGGCGCGGGTCGGCGACGACCGCGCCCAGGTGGGCGGCGTCGGCGAGGGCGTGCCGGCCGATCTCTCCGTGGGCGGCGCTGTCCTTGCCGATGAACGGCAGCGCGTACCAGAGCAGGTAGCGGACGCCGAGGTCGTGGACGCGCCGGACGTGCGCGGCGGTGTCGGGCAGCGAGACGGGCTCCCAGTCGCCGCAGTGGGCGTAGCCGCGGGTGCGGTCGGCGGTCATCCAGCCGTCGTCGACGATGATCACGTCCAGGCCGAGTTCCTTGCCGAGCGCGGCCTGGGTCTCGACGCGCTCGGGCGAGACGTCCTGGTGCATCGAGTACCAGGTGGAGTAGGCGGGGCGGCGGGCGGCGTCCGGGATGACGGCGGTGCGGCCCTCGCCCCACCAGGCGGTGAGGTCGGCCAGGCAGCGGGCGAAGTGCCGGCCGGAGGTGTCGATGCGGACGGTGAGCCGGCCCTCGGCCCGGGCCCAGAAGCGGAACTCGCCGGTCTCCTCGACCACTCCGGCCCCGGCCAGCACGTCGGGCCGGTCGGCCGCGAAGGCGCAGCGGGCGGTGTCCCCGGTGCCGACCAGCGCGGCGATCGGGGCGCCGACGGCGAGGCCGGTGCGGCGCGGGGCGCTCCAGGCGGCGGGCAGCCAGCCGGTGCCGCGTGGTTCCGGGGTCCAGAAGGAGGTGACGTCCACGCAGGGCACCCGCCATTCGATCCGGACGTCGGCCGGGCCCTCGGCGGTCACCTCGACCACGCCGTCGGCGACCTCCCGGACGCCGCCCGTCCCGGTCACCCGCAGGTCCAGGCCCCGGGCGTCGAGCCGGCGCGTGGTGCCGGCCGCGGGGGCGTGCGGCTCCCAGACGTCGGTCACGGTGTCGGTCATGCGGCTCAGCCTTTCGTCGCGCCGGCCAGCAGGCCGGAGATGAACTGCCGCTGGAGGACCAGGAAGAGGACCATCATCGGCAGGGTGGACAGCGCGGTGCCGGAGAGGATCGCGCCGTAGTCGGTGGTGGCCTGGTTGCCGTAGAGGGTCGCGAGGGCGACCGGGAGGGTGTGCATGTCCGGGCTGCGCAGGGCGATCAGCGGCCAGACGAACTGGTTCCAGGAGCCCAGGAAGAGGAAGATCGAGAGCGCCGCGAGCACCGGTCGCATGACCGGGACGACGATGTTCCACAGCACCCGGAACTCGCCCGCGCCGTCGACCCGGGCGGCGTCCAGCAGTTCGTCCGGCAGGCCGGCCAGCGACTGGCGCATCAGGAAGATGGCGAAGGGCACGCACAGGCCGGGCAGGATGATCGCCTGGTAGGAGTCGAGCAGGCCGAAGTTCATCATCATCTTGAACAGCGGTACCAGCATGACCTGTTCGGGCACCACGAGGGTGGAGAGCAGCAGCGCGAACAGCAGGGTGCGGCCGCGGAAGCGGAACTTGGCGAAGGCGTAGCCGGCCAGCAGGGCGACGACCAGCGCGCCGGCGGTCTGGACCCCGGCCACCAGCAGGGAGTTGCCGAGCACCCGGAGCAGGCCGATCCGCCGGTCCAGCCGGTGCAGGTTGTCGCCGAAGCCCCCGCCGGGCAGCAGGTGCGGCGGCCAGTCGAAGATCTCGGTGTCCTTGCGGGTGACGGAGATCAGCAGCCAGTAGAAGGGGGCGACGGACAGCCCGGTGAGGCCGGCCAGGAAGAAGGTCAGCGGCCAGCCGCGAAGCTTCTTGAGGTTCATCGGTCCTTGTCCCCCATCAGGCGCATCTGGACGGCGCCGAGCACGGCCACCAGCAGGGTGAGCGCGTAGGCGATGGCGGAGGCGTAGCCGAAGTCGAAGTAGCGGAAGCCGTTCTGGTACAGGTACATGGAGACGGTCAGGGTGGCGTTGTCCGGGCCGCCGCCGGTCAGCACGTACGGCTCGTCGAAGAGTTGGAGCGTGCCGATGGTGGAGAGCACGACGGTGAACAGCAGCAGCGGGCGCAGCGCCGGGACGGTGATCGCGGTGAAGCGGCGGACCGGCCCGGCGCCGTCGACCATCGCGGCCTCGTACAGCTCCTTGGGGACGGACTGCAGGCCGGCCAGGTAGATGACGGCGTTGTAGCCGGTGTAGTGCCAGGTCAGCACCAGGACGACGGACATCCGGGCCCAGAACGGCTGGCCGAGCCAGTCGACGGAGGGCAGGCCGACGGCGTCCAGCAGCCAGTTGACGGCGCCGTCGTCGCGCCTGAGCAGGAAGGCGAACATCACGCCGGTGGCGACCAGGCCGGTGACGGCGGGCATGAAGACGCCGAGCCGCCAGACGGCCCGCCAGCGCACCAGGGCGGAGTTGATGCCGACGGCCATCAGCAGGGCCAGTCCGAGCATCAGCGGGACCTGTACGACGAGGATCTCGCCGGTGTTGCGCAGGGCCGTCCAGAACAGCGGATCGTCCAGCAGGCGGCGGTAGTTGGCGAGGCCGGCGGCGCGGGTGGCGGTGCCGGAGCCGGTGGTGAAGGAGACCAGCAGCGAGTCGACGACCGGGTAGGCCTTGAACACGCCGAAGGTGATCAGGGCGGGGGCGAGCAGCAGGTACGGCAGAGCGGTGCGGCGCAGCCGGGCCCGGCGGTGGGCACGCTCGGCTCGCCCGGCGGGCCGGGCCGGCTCGGTGAGGGTGGCGGGCGGGGCGGTGGCGGTCATGCGATGGTGCGTCCGGTCTGCTGGGCGAGCTGCTTGGCGGCGTCCTTGAGGACGGTGGCCGGGTCTCCGCCGGTGAGGAACACCTTGGTCTGGGCGTCGCTGGCGAGCTTGAGGGCGCGGGCGTAGTCGCTGGAGTAGTCGGTCGGGTCGCCGCCGTCGGTGGCCAGTTCGGCGAAGGTCTTCAGCGGGGACTGGCCGCCGTAGTAGTCGCTGGGCTTGGCGTACATCGGGTCGGTGTAGGCCTCGGTGAGGGCGGGGAAGACGCCGCCGGCGGCGAACATGGCGTTCACCGAGGCGGGGCGGGTGAGCGCGTACTCGACGAACTTCCAGGCGGCGCGGCGGCGCGGGCTGGAGGCGGAGACCGTGAGGTGGGTGGAGTTCACCAGGGCGGTGCGCTTGCCGCCGGGGGTGACGGCCGGGGGCTTGGCGAGGCGCCAGTTTCCGCTCTGGTCGGCGAACTTGGCCTCCAGGTAGTGCGCGGCCCAGGCGGGCATCGGGGCGACGGCGAGCTTGCCGGCCTTCATCAGGGTGGCCCAGCCCTGGTCGCCGGGGGCGTCGGCGACCAGCCCGGCGTCCGCCATGCGCTTGAGGGTGCTCATGGCGCGCACGGCGGGCTCGGAGCCGAGGGTGATCTTGCCCTGGAGGTCGAAGTAGAAGGCGCCCTGGAGCTGCATCAGGTTCTGGACGAAGTCCAGGTCGGGGCTGGGGTTGGCGGCCTTGTTGATGCCGAGGAGGGAGATGCCGGGGTTGGCGGCCTTGAAGCGGTCGGCGATCGCCGTCAGGTCGTCCCAGGTGGCGAAGGTGGTGGGGTCGAGGCCGGCCTTGTCGAAGTAGTCCTTGCGGTAGAAGAAGCCCAGCGGGTTGACCTCCCAGGGCAGCGCGTAGGCGTGGCCGTCCTTGCCGGTGACGACCGGCCACAGGCCCTTGGCGAACTTCTCCTTGTGGGCGTCGGCGCCGAGGCCGGAGAGGTCGGCGAGGCCGCCGGGGAACTTCTCCAGGTATCCGGGCAGGTAGTCGCAGCCGATGTGCAGGACGTCGCCGAGACCCTGGCCGCCGGCCGCCAGGCCGACGGTGATCTTGTCCCAGATGGCGGGGTTGCCGATGTCCTGGACGTCGACCTTGATGCCGGGGTTGTCCTTCTCGAAGGCCGGGACGACGGCGCGCAGGGCGGCGGCGGCCGTGGCCCAGGACCAGACGGTGACCGTGCCGGTGTCGGCGTCCCCGCCGGCGGCGCTCCCGGAGCCGGAGCCGCCGCAGGCCGCGAGGGTGCCGCCGGCGGCGAGGGCCAGCAGGCCGGCGCCGGAAGCGCGGAGCAGGTCGCGACGGGAAAGGTGTGACATTGCATTCCTCCTGGTGGAGCGGCGCTGGACGGGAACGGAGGCAAGGGGTGGGGGTCGCGTGAGGCGAGCAGGCGGATCCGGCGGTGGATTTGAACGTTCAAAACCACAAAAGAAACCAGAACCAAACAGATTCGCACGAGCGGGAGACAGCAAAGCCCGCCCTCCCCACGCCGTCAAGCCCTGGGCGCGGGAAGCGCGGGCACCGCAACCGTTCCGTTACCGGCCGCATGGCCGTGCGGGCCCCCGCACCTGGGTGTCCGGCGTCCCGTGGAGGTTCACCGACGAGGCGGGGAACGGTCTCAGGGCCCGATCTCGAACGCGGGCGGCTGGAGACCCTTCAGGCATTCGGTCCTCGGCGCGTCGGGGGTGTCGAAGAACGAGACGGTGATGGCCTGGGCGCACTTCGACGTGGCGAACACCACGTGCGGTTCGTAGGGGACCGTGACGACCTTGGCCCTGCTCAGCGTACGGGCGACGTACGGCCCGTTGTCCGCCCCGGTCTGGGAGTCGAACCCGCCCGAGAGGGCGAGGGTGGGGATGTCGCCGCGCGTGACGTCCCGGATCGAGGGTGCCGCCGGGGGGATGTTCCAGGCGTCGCAGTCCGGACGGAGGAAGGTGAGCTGCGGAGCCTGGGCCTGCACCGAGCGGGGGAAGGTAGGAAACGCTTCCTGTCCGCCCCGGAGCGCCTGCGCCTCGCTCTCGTACGGGGTCCACTCGCTACAGAAGACGCCGTAGGAGAGACCGTGCGCGACCCTGCCCATGGCCGCCGGGCTGAGCTTGCCGCCCGCCCACTGCCGGGCGATGCGCTGCGGCTTGCCGTTGGCCAGCTCGTCGAGGGCGGCGGGTACCTGGGGTGCCACGTGGGTGGCGGAGGTCATCCAGTTCACCAGGGCTCCGCCGTCCAGGACGACCTTCACCGGCTGGTCGCTGCCGGGGAGGGTGACGGTGGTGGTGACCGGTTCGGCTTCGAGCTCGCGGACCAGCCGGTCGAAGGTGGCCGACAGGTTCGGATAGCGCTTGTTGCACGCCGGCTGCTCCGCGCAGGCCTTGAACAGGCCGTCGAAGCCCTGCCGGGCGCTGCTCCAGGTCATGGCCGAGCCTGCCTTGGACGGCGGCAGGATGCCGTCGATGCCCACCGAGCGGAGCCCCTCGGGGTGCAGCCGCATCGAGACCAGTGCCAGGTGGGTGCCGTAGGAGATGCCGAACAGGTTCCACTGCTTGATGCCCAGCGCGGTGCGCAGGTCCTCGTAGTCGGCGGCGCTCTCGGTGTCGTTGTAGGCGCTGAGATCGATTCCCCGGGCCACCAGCTTGTCGCGGCAGGCCTTGGTGGCCTCGACGTGCAGGCGCTGCGTGGACGGAGCGTCGTAGACGAGGCCGACCACGCGTGCGTTGAACTCGTCGATGTCGGGGCAGAGGAGGTCCGGGTCGGCCGAGTACGTACCGCGCTGGGACATGAAGATCACGTCACGGTCGCGGTTCAGGCCGCCGTCGATGGCCATCTGCGCCTCCCCGACCGCGTCGTCCCCGGGTCCGCCCGCGAGCCACACGATGGGGTCGGACTTCGCGGTGGCGGCCACGGCGGGCACGATCGCGACACCGAGTCTGATCGTCCTCCTGCTTGGTCCGGCGCGGTTCTCGGGCACGGTGAGCGTGCCGCAGCGGGCCCCTTCCAGTGCCTCGACCGGCTCCGGCGTCCTCGGGCACGGGCCCGGCTCGTAGCGGGCGTCACCCACCGCTCCGGCGGTCGTGCCGAGCTGCGCTCCACGGCCGGGGCCGGTGTCGCTGCGGGACTGTACGTGAGTGGGCGCCGCGAGCAGGCCGGTGACGAGGAGGCCGGTCGCCAGGCCGGCCGACGGGGCCAGGAATCGTCGTACGGTGCGCCGACGGCGGGGCGAGTGATGGTGGGGCGTGTGCTGGTGGGGCGCGTGATGGTGGGGCATCTGCCCTCCCGGTTACTTCGGGGAGATCGTGAACGGTTCGGGCTGGAGATCGGCCACGCACCCGGTGTCGGGCGCGGTCGGGCGAGCGAGGAACGAGGCCAGGACGCGCTGCGCGCACGGCGACTGCGGGACCACCCAGTGGCCGACTCCGGGGATGCGCACCTCGGTCGAGGAGGACAGGTCGCGGGCTACGCCCTTCGCCCAACTCGGCCCGGTCTTCACGTCGAACGTCCCGGAGATGACGAGCGCCGGCACCGAACTGACCGTGGCCACCCGCTGGACGGACGCGCGGTCCGGGACGTTCCAGATCCCGCACACCGGATACTGGAAGGGAAGTTGCGGCACCTGTGCCAGGACCGTGTCCGGCCACCCGGGGAAGGCCTGGCGTCCCGCCTTCAGCACGTCGGATTCCGAGTACCCCGGCGCCCACTCCCCGCACGCCACCGAGTTCGTCAAGCCGTACGCGGACACGCCGACGTGCTGGACCGAGCCGGCCGCGCGGGCCCGCGCGAAGCGTTCCGGGTTTCCGTGGCCGAGCTCGTCGAGAGCCGCCGGGAGGTCCTTGGGCCGGGGCGTGAAGGCGACGATGAGGTTCAGCAGCGCGCCCCCGTCGAGGACGGTCGTGACCGGCTCGCCTCCGCTCGGCGGCCGGACGCTCAGCGTCCGGGGCTGCTTCTCCAACCTGCGCACCTGCTCCGTCAGCAGACGGGGGAGGTCGGGGTACCGGTCCTTGCAGGCGGGCTGCGCCGCACACGCCTCGAAGATGTTGTGGATCCCCTCGGCGGCACTGCTCCATGTCCACGGCAGGGTCGCGGTCCGGGGAGGTGTGATCGAGTCGATGGCCACGGCGCGGATTCCCTCGGGGTGCAGCCGCAGGTAGGTGAGCGCCAGGTCGCTGCCGTAGGAGTACCCGTAGACGTTCCACCGGGGGATGTCCAGCGCCTTCCGCAGGTCGGCGAAGTCGGCCGCGTTCTCCGTGGTGTTGTAGGCGCTCAGGTCGACGCCGTCGGCCGTCAGGCGGTCCCGGCACTCCTTCACCGCGGTCAGCATGAGCCGTTCCGCCTCCTGGCCCCCGTAACCCAGGCCCACGGCCTGCGCGTTGAACCGGTCGATCTCCGGGCAGGCGAGGTTCGGCCGGTCGTAGAGGTTGCCGCGCTGGGCCATGACGATCAGTTCGCGGTCCTTGTTCAGGCCGGAGTCGACGAGGAAGGGGATGTCGTCGATCGCGTCGCCACCGGGGCCGCCCGCCATGAACACCACCGGGTCCGCGGCGGGCTTCGCCGACACTGCCGGAATGCGCGCCACGGCCAGCTCGACGGTACGGCCGCCGGGGCGGGCGCGGTTCTCGGGGACCTCCAGGAAGCCGCACCGTGCTCTGCCCAACGCCTCGATGGACTCGGGCGGCTTCGGACAGGGGCCGGGTACGAACCGGGACCGGGCCACCGGGCTGGGCCCGGCAGCCCGGGCAGATGGCGGCGCGGGGCCGCCTGGTGTGGGGCCGGATGCCGCCAGGCAGACCAGAGCGACCGCGGCAGTCGCCGCGAGGATGCTGTGCTTCGGCATGTGATCTCGTCCCTCTGCCGACATCGGCGGCTCGGCCCTGGCCGGGCCGAGCCGCCGTGGGTGGGGCGGAACGCGCGTTTGCGACGCTACCGGGTGGCACGTTCGCCCGCACGCGGAGCGGTGGCAACCCCGGCGGGACGGCCCGACACCACCGCTTGGGCGGTCAGAGCAGCGCGGCGGTGGACTCGCAGGTGAAGGTGCCGGCGGCCTTGCCCTGGACGGCGTCAGGGAGTTCGGACACCGGCAGGTCGGTGAGGGTGACGGTGTCCACGGTGCGGCCGGCCGTCGCGCCGACCGCGGTCTTTCCGGCCCAGACGACCGCCTTCGCGTCGCCGGCGTCACCGATGGTCAGGACGAGGCTCATCTGCCCCGCGCCGTCGAAGGTGGCGATCAGGGCGGCCTTCCCGGTGGGCCCGCCCATCGCGGTCAGGGTCAGAGCGCCGGACGTCGACTTCTTGCCGAGGCAGGTGGCCTGCTTGAACTGGAACGTGCCGCCCTTGCTCCCGGTGATGGTCAGGGTGTTGGTCGCCCCGGAGGCGGCGCCGCCCGATCCACCGGCCGCCGTCGAGGTGGCGGTGGGCGTCGGCACGGCGGCCGGGGTCGAAGCGGTGGCGCTCGACGGGGCGGCGCTCGACGGGGCCGTGCTCGAACTGACGGCACTCGGGGTGGCGTTGTCCGGCGCGGCGGACTTCGCGGCGGACGACGAGCCCGAGGAACCGCAGGCCGTGAGCAGGAGGGCGGTGGCACCCAGGATCGCGGCGGGATACACACGAGTCTTTCGAATCATGGTCGGACTTTAGTGCTTTCGTGTGACAGTGAGTCGGCGATGATCGACGGCCTTGTCCCGACCCGCCCAGCGCCCGGCCCCGGTCAGCGGCCGACCTCGCGCAGCCGGAAGTCCTCCACCGTCTCCCGGCGGATCAGCAGCCGGGCCCGGCCGTCCTTCACCGCCGCCACCGCCGGGCGGCCGACCAGGTTGTAGCCGGAGGCCATCGAGAGCTGGTACGCGCCGGCCGCCGGGACGGCGAGCAGGTCGCCGGGGCGCAGGTCGGCCGGCAGCACGGCGTCGCGGACGAGTACGTCTCCGGCCTCGCAGTGCCGGCCGACCACGTCCACCCGCATCGCGCCGGCCTCGGAGCGGCGGCCCACCAGCCGGACGCTGTACGGGGATCCGTACAGCGCCGGGCGCGGGTTGTCGCTCATCCCGCCGTCGACGGCGGCGAAGCAGCGGCCGTCGGCGGTGTGCTTGACGGACAGCACCCGGTAGACGGCCACGGCGGCCGGCCCGGCGACGGCCCGGCCCGGCTCGACCACCAGGCGCGGCACCTCCAACCCGGTCTCGGCGCAGCGCACCGCGAGCCGGTCGGTCACCCGGACGGCGAACTCGGCGAGGTCCAGCTCCTCGTCCCCGGGCAGGTAGCGGATGCCGTGCCCGCCGCCGAGGTCCAGCTCGGACAGCTCCACGCCGTGCCGCTCCCGCACCTCGGCGAGCAGTCGCACCAGCGCGTCCACGGCCTGGAGGTACGGCTCGACCGAGGTGATCTGCGAGCCCAGGTGGCAGTGCAGCCCGGCCAGTTCCAGCCCCGGCTGGCCGAGCACCCGGGCGATCGCGTCGGCCGCGTCGCCGCCCGTGATCGGGAAGCCGAACTTCTGGCCGCCGACCCCGGTCCGCACCGCCGCGTGGTGCCCGGCGGCGATCCCGGGGACGACCCGCACCAGCACCTTCTGCGGGGTGTCGGCGGCGACCAGCGCGGCCAGCCGGGCGATCTCGGCCGGACCGTCGATCACGATCCGGCCGACCCGCAGCCGGCGGGCCAGCCGCAGCTCCTCCGGGGACTTGGCGTTGCCGTGCAGCAGGACGCGCTGCGCCGGGAATCCGGCCGAGACCGCCAGCCAGAGTTCACCGGAGGAGCAGACGTCCAGGCCGAGGCCCTCCTCGGCGACCCAGTCGGCCATCGCGCTGCACAGGAAGGCCTTGGCCGCGTACAGCACCTCGGCGTGCGGAAGTGCCCGCCGGTAGGCCCGGGCCCGGGCCCGCACCTCGCCCTCGTCCAGCACGTACAGCGGGGTGCCGAACCGCTCGGCGGCCTCCGCCAGCCCCACCCCGCCGACCAGCACCTCGCCGCCGGGGCCGGGCCGCGCCGAGGCCGGCCAGGGGCCGCCGAGCGCGTCGGCGGCGGGGGCGGTGGGAGGGGAAACGGGCGGGGCGATGAGCTGGGTCATGGCGGCTGCTCCTCGTGGAGGGGTGGTGGGTCAGTCCTCGTAGTGCATGACGAAGCGGCAGTGCGCGGGGCGGGTCCGGGCCCGGTCGACCGGTGAGACCGGTTCCGGCGGCTCGGGGCGGTCGTGGCGCTCGGCGGCGGGCAGCAGGCGGATGGTGCGCTCCAACGGGTCGTCGACGTCGATGACGGCGGTGGCGGTGGTCACGGCGGGCTCCTCGGGGGTGCGGCGGGCCGCCGTCGTCCGGTGGCCCTGGGATCCAGTGGAGACCCTCCGGGCGCCGATGGCACCCGGCCTTGACGCACGGCCTACGCATCGGGGGCGTACCTTGACGACTTCCTGACATACCCCTCATCCCGGGCCTGCGAACGGCTGTTCGTGCAGGTCGGAGCCCGGATCGATCATGGTGTCAGGGAACTGTCAAGAACCGGCGCTTCCTCGCCAAGCCCGCGTCAAGAGCCGCATGAGCCGGCGGAATCCGATGGTGGGCTGAGGCCCGTCCCCGTCCCCGTCCCCGTCCCCGTCGCCACCGAGCCCGCCGCCCCGTCACCGCAGGAGGGGCGGCCCGGAAGGTCCCCCGAGACGATGCGCCGTTCGGCCCTCACCCCACCGGATGCCACCGCCGACCAGCAGAACTGGTTCCGCCGCCCGGAGCACGCGCCCGAGCCACCACCGGAGCACCATCCGAGCCACCGGCCGTCCTCACCGCGCGGCCGCCGCACCCTGATCACCCGGCAGCAGCTCGCCGAGGCGCTGCCCGCCGCCGTCCGCAAGCTCCACCCGCGCACCATGATGCGCAACCCGGTGATGCTGGTGGTCGAGACCGGCTCCGCCCTCACCACCATCAACGCCGTCGTCCACCCGAGCGTCTTCGCCTGGGTGATCTCCTTCTGGCTGTGGCTGACGGTGCTGTTCGCCAACCTCGCCGAGGCGGTCGCCGAGAGCCGGGGCAAGGCGCAGGCCGACTACCTGCGCCGGGCGCAACAGGGCATGACGGCCCGGCGGCTGCTGCACTGGCGGGTCGGCACCCGGGACCACCGCCACGAGGTACTCCCCGCCGAGGAGTTGATGCTGCACGACATCGTGCTGGTGCCCGCCGGGGAGGCCGTCCCGCAGGACGGCGAGGTGGTCGAGGGCGTCGCGAGCGTGGACGAGTCCGCGATCACCGGCGAGTCCGCGCCCGTGATCCGCGAGTCCGGCGGCGACCGCACGGCCGTCACCGGCGGGACGAAGGTGCTCTCCGACCACCTGATCGTCCGGGTCACCTCCCGCCCCGGGCAGAGCTTCGTGGACCGGATGATCGCCCTGGTCGAGGGCGCCGACCGGCAGAAGACCCCGAACGAGATCGCCCTCAACATCCTGCTGGCCTCGCTCACCATCGTCTTCCTGCTGTCCGTGGTCTCGCTCCAGCCGATGGCGATCTACGCCCACGCCCCGCAGACCACCGTCGTGCTGGTGGCGCTGATGGTCGCGCTGATCCCGACCACCATCGGCGCACTGCTGTCCGCGATCGGCATCGCCGGGATGGACCGGCTCGTCCAGCGCAACGTCATCGCGCTGTCCGGCCGGGCGGTCGAGGCCGCGGGCGACGTGGACGTGCTGCTGCTGGACAAGACCGGCACCATCACCCACGGCAACCGCCGGGCCGTCGCCCTGCACCCGCTACCCGGCGCGACCACCGAACAGCTCGCCGAGGCCGCCCAGTTGGCCTCCGTCGCGGACGAGACCCCGGAGGGGCGCTCACTCGTCGAACTGACGAACCGTCAGTACTGGGTGCCGCCACGGGCTCCCGGCGAACTCGGCGAGCAGCGGCCCGTACCGTTCACCGCGCACAGCCGGATGAGCGGCGTCGACCTCACCTGGCCGGACGGCACCGGCTGCCTGATCCGCAAGGGCGCGGCCGCCGCCGTCGCCCGCTGGGTGCTGGACTCCGGTGGACGGATCCCGGTGGAGGCCGAGCCGCTGGTCGACCGGATCGCCGCGGCCGGCGGCACCCCGCTGCTGGTCGCCGTGCACGACCGGCACGGCGCCCGCGCGCTCGGCGTGGTCGAGCTCAAGGACGTGATCAAGGAGGGCATCGCCGAACGCTTCGCCGAGCTGCGCCGGATGGGCATCCGCACCGTCATGGTCACCGGCGACAACCCGCTGACCGCCCGGGCGATCGCCGAGGAGGCCGGGGTGGACGACTTCCTCGCCGAGGCCACCCCCGAGGACAAGCTCGCCCACCTCCGGCGCGAACAGGCCGCCGGGAACATGGTGGCGATGACCGGCGACGGCACCAACGACGCGCCCGCCCTCGCCCAGGCCGACGTCGGCGTCGCGATGAACTCCGGCACCCCGGCCGCCAAGGAGGCCGGCAACATGGTCGACCTCGACTCCAATCCGGCGAAGCTGATCGACATCGTCCGGGTCGGCAAGCAACTCCTCATCACCCGGGGCGCGTTGACCACCTTCTCGATCACCAACGACGTGGCCAAGTTCTTCGCGATCATCCCCGCGATGTTCGCCCACGCCTACCCCGGGCTGCACGACCTCAACATCATGGGCCTGCACAGCCCGCAGTCCGCGATCGCCTCCGCGATCATCTTCAACGCGCTGATCATCGTCGCGCTGATCCCGCTCGCGCTGCGCGGCGTGCGCTACCAGCCCGCCTCCGCGACCGACCTGCTCCGGCGCAACCTGCGGGTGTACGGACTGGGCGGGCTGATCCTGCCGTTCCTCGGCATCAAGGCGATCGACCTGCTGATCGAGTTCGTGCCCGGACTGGGCTGAACGGCGCCGCTGTCAGGGGGCCGTCAAGAAGTGCACGACCGGCGTCATGGAGGTGTCAGCGCCGGTACGGACGGGTCGGTTCCGGGGTTCACTGGAGGCATCCGATGCAAGGAGCAACCGACCGGCAGGACTCGACCGGAGTGAGCTACCGGAGAGACGGAGGCGAACGGCCATGACCGGGACCACGACCGGGACCACCCACGGCACCACCCGAGTGATCGTCGGCCTGAGCGGGTCACTGAGCAGTCTGGCCGCCCTTTACCACGCCGTCGGAGAGGCGGCCCGCAACGCGGCCGTGCTGGTGCCCGTCGCCGCCTGGACGACGGGCGACAAGGACGGACTGCGCCCGCTCTCCGAACTGGAGCACGCCGCCCGCCGGCGGCTGGACATCGCCTTCGAGCAGGCCTACGGCGGCTACCCGTCCGACCTGGTCATCCACCCCATGGTGGTGAACGCCGAACCGGGGCCCGCCCTGGTCGCCGCCGTCACCGGACCGGACGACCTGCTCGTCCTCGGCGCGGCCGCCCGGCGCCGCTTCGACCGGCTGCTCGGCACGTCCGTCGCCCGGCACTGTCGGCACCGGGCGGGCTGCCGGGTGGTCGAGGTCTCGCCGTCGGCGCTGCTGACCCGGCTGGAGCTGCCCGCCCGTATGGGGGCACCGCTGCCGCTGCTCGCCCGCTGAGGGCCCTGAGGACCCTGAGGACCGTGAGGACCCGCGGAGGGTTCACCGAGGGCCTGAGGGCCACCGAAACGCCCCGCCGCCTCGGCGCACGCCGTCGAGGCGGCGGGTGCCTTGCCGTCCGGAGGTGCCAGGTGGCGTCCAGAGGCGTCCGGAGGTGTCAGGTGGCGTCCGGCAGGTGCCCGCTGAGCCAGCCCAGCGCGGGCGGGATCAGCCGGTTCCAGGTCGTGAAGTTGTGCCCGCCCGCGTCGACCGTCGCCTGGGCCACCACCAGCGGCGGCCGGGCCGCCGCCGCGAAGGCGCTGGAGTCGGCGTAGCTGCTGCCGTCCTCCTTGCTGTCGGCGAGCAGCACCGCGAGCGCGGGCAGCGGCAGGTGGGCGAGCCGCCAGTTCAGGTCGGCCTCGTCGCGGCGCTGTCGGCTCCCGCCGAAGAGGTCGCCGGTGGTCACGTCCTCGGCCGCCTTGAGGTAGCCGGAGAGCGAGACCACCGCCGGGAAGGTGCCCGGGTGCACCATGCCGAGCTTGACGGCGCAGTAGCCGCCGGTGGAGTCGCCCATGACGCCCAGGCTGCCGGGGCCGCCGAGCACCCGGTAGCCGGCCCGCAGGTCGGCGGGCACGTCGGTGGCGAAGTAGCTCTGCGCCTGCGGGCCGTGCGGGACGTCCTCGCACTCGCTGTCCCGGGGCATGCTGGGCGAGGGCCGCATCAGCACCAGCACGGCCGGTTTCATGGCGCCCTTGCGCAGCAGGTCGAGTTCGGTGGCCGGGTAGCGCAGCTTGGTGACCAGGTTGGCGGCGTCCCCGGGGAAGCCGGTCATCACCAGCACGGCCGGGAAGTGCTTGCCCTCGTTGCCGGGCTGGAAGTACTGGGGCGGCAGGTAGACGTAGCCGTCGGTGCTCAGCCCGGTGGTGGTGCCGGGCAGCCGGACCTTGTCGAGCCGGCCGACCCGGGCCGGGTCACGGCTCGCCGGGCCGGCGCCGGTGATCTCGGCGGTGCCGAGCACCTGCACCCCGGCGGCCGGTCCGCTGCTCGGGGTGCTGCCCGGCGCGCCGGGAGTGCCCGGGGTGGCAGGCGTGCCCGGGGAGCTCTGGATGACGGCGGCGCCGTGCTCGTGCCCGAGCAGGTCGGTCCAGCTGCTGTAGAAGACGAAGTAGTCGTTGACGGCGAGCCCGAGCACAGCCAGCAGGGACAGCTGGGTGACGGCGACGGTGCCGAGCCGCAGGAACATCGCGGGCCAGCTGCGGACGGCGAGCTTCGGCCAGACCCAGAGCGTGCCGAGCACCGTGCCCACCGCGAGCAGCGCCGCCAGTGCCAGCAGCTTGTGACTGGTGAGTCCCATCGGTCCGGCCTCCGCTCCCCCACGTCTCCCTACCACTGTGGACCACCGGCCGGGGGAGCCGCGCCCCCACCCGGTCACCGCCGCCGGGTCACCGCCGCCGGGAGGCCAGCGCCTGCCAGACCAGGTCGCCCAGGAACGGCGGTCGGTGAACCGGATGCCGGTGGCGTCGCCGGCGGATGTGCGGCTGCGGTTCGGAGAACAGGGCCGTCCCGCCGCCGAGCCAGGCGTCGCCGGGCCGCCAGGCGCCGCCGAGGCGGGCGTCCCGTAGCTCGGCCACCGTGTTCAGATCCATGTCGCCCCTCCGTCGCCGGCCGGTCCGGTTCGTCCGGTAGGGCGATTGAAGCGGTCGGGGGCGGGCGTCACGAGTGGTCCAGGGCACCATGCGCACCCGTCCGGCGCTGGTCGGCCCTCCCGGGAGGGCGGCCCACCTGCCCTTGTCCCAAGGGGAGTTGGCCGCTCCGCGGGCCAACTTCGACAGAGGTGTCGAAGTTGGCATGGCCGGGCTATGCTGTCGACAGGTCCGAAGGTGAAACCCCTGCCCCGTCGACGTCCGCACCACCCTGGCGCGCCCGACCGGAAGGAGGCGAGACGCATGGACCGCGGCACCGCGGGTCGCGAGCCGCTCGACGCCCCAGCCCCGCTCCGCGCCTCCAGGCCGCCCTCCGGCAGAACTCCGGCCCACGGCTGAGTTCCTGACGCGTCGTCAACTCCGCGCACACTCCTTCACCGTCTGGCCGCCCGGGCGTGCCCCGGGCCGTTCGCCGCCGTTGTACGGAAGGTGAGTCGCCGCGCCCGCCCCAGCCCTCCGGCCCCCCTGCCGAGGAAGAGGTTTCCCATGACGACGTTCCGGCTCCTCCTCCCCCGCCCCCGTGAGGCGGCGGTCCTGGCCGCCGTCCTCGGGCTGCTCGTGCTGGAGGAGATCGCCCTCGGCCTGGCCGAGGAGGAGGACCGTCCGGTCATCGGCGGCGTCCTGATCGGCGTCTCCTGTTCCGGGCTGCTGGTGGTCGGGGCCGTCCTGCTCGGCCGCTGGCTCGACGCCCGCCGGCCACTGCCGCTGCCCCCGCCCGGCCCCAACGGGCGCGAGTACAGCGCCCGTGCGCTCGAAGGCTTTCCGATGGAGGCCGTCCGCCCGCTGCTGCTCGCCGAACAGGCCCCGCAGCTCGGCCAGTTGTACTCGGCCTGGATGCTCGCCCGGACGGGCCGGCCGGCCCCCTGGATCGCCCGCCGGCTGGGCCTGCCGCTGGACGCCGTCCAGCTGCTGGTGGACGCCGCCCGCGCCCACGCCGACGACCACCGGCCGCTGCCGGAGGCGTGACCGGCGGTGACATGCCGCCGGCCCCGCCACCGCGAACCGCGGTGGCGGGGCCGGCGTCCGGGTGCGGGATCAGCTCTCGCGGCCCGAGGCGTCGTCGATCAGGAACGCGGTGGTCGGGTTGGTGCCGGTCTCGTGGGAGACCAGCTTGAGGCCGATGGTGGTCCCCCAGCCGACCTGCCCGATCAGCGGGGCGAGGTCCACCGACTGGTACTGGTAGCCGTTGGTCGGGTTCTGGCCGCTCCAGGTCTTCACCGTGCCGAGCGGCTGCCCGGTGTACTGGTCGATCGCCACCAGCGACAGCGTGTCGGCGACGGGGGCCGCGGCGTTGACCGGCCGCACGTCCAGCCAGAAGGAGAAGCTCGCCTGCCCGAAGCCCGGGTAGGTGTTGAGGTAGGTGGTGATGGAGTCGTCCGTGCCGGTGTTCTGGCCGAGCCAGGCGTACCAGGAGCCGGAGTGCGGCGCGTGCAGGCTGGACGGGGTGATGATGTTGTACCCCGACGGGCTCCAGGAGTCCGTCATCACGGTGTGGTTGACGTCCGCCGAGCCGTTCTCGAAGCCCGGGTCGATGAGCTGCTCGATCCCGCCGCAGCCCGTCCCGCCGGAGGCGCTGACGTTCTCCCAGAAGCCGGTGGACGCCGTCTTGCCCGCCGGGTCGGTCGCCGTCACGTTGATCCGCTGGTAGCCGTTGGTCGCGGCGGCGGTACCGGAGATCACCCCGGTGCCGGCGTTGATGGCCAGCCCCTGCGGCAGTCCGGTGGCGCTGTAGGTGAGGGCCGCGCCGGTGCCGGAGACGCCCACCGCCGGGATCGACAGCGGCTGCCCGGCCTTGTCGGCGCGGTCGCACATGGTGCTCAGCGAGACCGGCGGGGAGGCCACGATCGGGTCCGAGGCCATGCACAGGTGGTCACTGTTGGACCACAGGGTCTGCAGCGGGAAGCTGCCGGTCGAGAGGTTCTCGGTGAACAGCCCGCCGTTGGAGCCCTGCGGGATCCAGGCGCACTTGTCGCCGATCTCCTGGCCGGTGGCGTCGGTCCAGCCGCCCGGGGTGTTCGGGTCGCTCACCGTCTCCGCGTACTCGTGGCCGCCGATGATCCCGTAGCCGTCCAGCCGCCCGCGCGGGGTGTTCTCGCCGAACCAGTTGGTGCCGCAGCCGGCCACGTCCGTCAGGTACGGCATGTTGGTGTAGGCGAGCTGGCCGTACGACGAGCGCTGGAAGTCGTGCCAGGCGCAGTAGCCCAGCTCCTTCCACTTGTCCGGGTCGGTGCCCTGCGGGGAGTCGATGATGTACTGGACGTTGCGGTTCTGCGCCTCCGTCAGGTTGCCGAAGTGCTTGGCGGCGGCCAGCGCCTCGGCGCCGAGCTGCGGCTCGGTCGCGGCCTGCGGGGCGGGGGCGGCGTTGTCCACCCAGACGCCCGCGAGCACGCTCCCCGGCTGCGGGTACGGGATGTGCGCGGAGCCGGCCGGACACTGGACGGAACCGGCGGCGATGCCCTCGCAGTACTGGGTCAGCACGGCGCTCCAGCCGTCGCCGGCGCTGCCGAGGCCCTTGAAGAAGTCCTGCTGGTAGGGGGCGGCCTGGTCCGGGTCACCGGTGGTCACGGTGTCGCCGCTCGCGTTGGTGGACGGGGTGCCCCACTGGGAGCCCCAGAGCACCAGGTAGACCTTGGGTGCGCCGATCACCACACCGGTCGACTCCTGGCCGCCCTTGTAGGTGACCTGGAGGTCGTACTGGTTGGCGACATTGCCGTCGCCGTTCTTGCCGGTGCCCGGGTCGGCGCCGTCCACCAGCTGGGGTGCCTTGGTGGTGGTGCCGACGGGACCGGCCTTGGCCGCCCCGACCCGGCGCGGGCCGGACTTCTGCGGGGCGGCGGGCTTCGCCGTCTTCGGGGTGCCCGGCTGGGCCACCACGGTGACGGGCTGCGGCGCGTGGGAGTCGGCCATCGCGGACAGCGGACTGCTGAGCGCGGCGCCGGCCAGGGCCGCCGCGAGCGCCACCAGGGCGGTGCGTGGGGCGCGTTGGGCGCGTCGGGGCATGCGGGATCGGAATCTGAACACGGGTCGGGTTCCGTCTCTCGTGACGTGGGGGGGGAGGGAGGGACGAGCGGGGGTGCGCAGGCGGCCCGGGGGCGGGGGCCGGGTCTCACCCGGGTCGACCGCTGTGCAATGCGCCATATGATATTTCACTGATCGGCGCGCACAAGGCCTCCGCACGACACCCGACAGCGCCACCCGCCGACCGGCACGCCCCTCGGAGCCTCACCGCACCCGCCCCAGCTGGCCCGATCGTCCGCGAACCAGCCCCGCGCCAACTCCCCGCCCGGGCACGGATTTTAACCGCCCCTTACCCGAACCCACCTCGTCTTGGCATTCCGGCCGTCAGCCGGCCGCCGTCAGACCCGCCGCCCCGCGTTCGCCTGCGCCACCAGGAAGGGCACCAGCCCGCGCTCCGCCAGGGCCGACCGCCAGGCGTCCCGGGCCCGCACCAGCTCGCCCGGCCCCTCCGCCACCTCGACCTCCGACCCCTTCCCCCGCGCCGCCGACCCCAACAGCCCCAAACCGCCCACCAGCAGACACACCGCCGCCACCCCGGCGGCCACCCAGCCGGCCCCGATCAGCGCGTGCCCCAGCACCTCCAAGTCCTCGGACAGCCCCAGCAGATAACCGAGCACCAGGAACACCACGGCCGCGACGGCCGCGACGATCGGCACGATCACCCCGAGCACGCCCCACCACCCCGACACCCGCGCCGGCGCGTCCACCGGCAGCCGCGCCACCGCGTCGGCGTCCGCCCGCAGCGTCGCGTACCGCTCGTACTCCGGCGCCGCGGCGGCCAGCACGTACTCGGCGTTCTCCCGCGCCGTCCGCCGCAGCCGGTCCACCCCGCGCGCCTCCTCCCCGCTGTCCAGCAGCGCCGCCCGCACCTGCGGCGCGGCCAGCGCCCTCCCCAACTCCGTCTCGAAGTCGGCCCGATCCTGCTGCGGCAGTCGAAGCGGCCTGTCCATGCCGTGCCCCCGTTCGCTGTTCACCTCTGAGCCTTAGTTCTACAGCACTGTAGAACTCGGGACCAGAGCCGGACAGCCCGGTTCACCTGTGGAATCGGGGAAGAGGAAGGATCCCCTCCGTGCACTCGCCCGCGTGCGGCGCAGGCTCCGGAGAGAGCGTCATGGCCCGGCCGGGCGGCCGGGCCACGATGACGGGCGAGTGGGTCACGATGACGGGCGGGTGGCTCAGCCGACCTTGAGACTGACCCGGCGGCTGTCGGCGGAGGCGGAGGGCGACGCGCCGATGTTGGAGACGGTGGCGATCAGGACGGCGTCGACGTCCGGGATCCAGTTGGAGGTCTTGGACTGGACGATCAGCTGGCGCTCCTGCTGGGTGCCGTCGCAGACGATGTCCGCCTCGGCGGTCCGACTGGAGCCGAAGGCCTTGGAGGCGGCGTCCTCCGGGTCCGCCTGCTCGACCGAGACGGTGAGCGAGCGGGCCTCGTCGGCGACCGAGCAGAGGTAACCGACGTTCACCCGGACCCGGCCGGGGACCTTCGGGTCGATCATGGCATCACCGAGGGTCACCACCGTACCGGCCGAATCCCGGACCGAATGCCGGACCGGGGCCTGCGCCCGGGCCGGGTCGGCGGCCTGGGCGGGGGCGGCGAGGCCGGTGAGGGCCGAGGTCAGTGCTGTCAGGACGATCCACCGCTGCACGACAGACTCCAAGGGTTGGGGACGCGTTGCGGCCGACGCTAACCGTCACTCAGAGCACCTGCGCGCCGAGTCGTCCGATCGTCGTACGAACGCTCGGGCGAGGGTGCGGCTGATCGGGTGCCAGGCCCGGCCGGGCCGGCCGGGCCCGCTGGGGCGGCTGGGGCGGCTGGGGCGGCTGGGGCGGCGGTGGCGAACTCGCCCAGCGCGCGGTGCAGCCGGTCGGTGAACTCCTCCGCCCGCGCCTCCCCCAGCACGTCCGCGCGCCGACTCGTGATCAGGTCCCAGCCGCCGTCGCCACGCGGCACCGCCTCGACCAGCAGCTCGTGGGCGGTCCTCGGCGGCGGCACCCGGACCGGCTCCAGCCGCAGGCCGGGGGCGAACTCCCCCCGTGGCGGGCGCTTCTGGAGCACCGCCCAGGCCTGGAACCACGGATGCCGGCCCCGGGGCGGCTTCAGCAGGCGGACCAGTTCGTCGAAGGGCGTCCGGCCGTGCTCCAGCGCGGAGACCACCGCGTCGGCGGTGTGCCGCAGCAGCGCCGCGTCGGTGAGGTCGCGCGCCCCGGGCAGCGGGACGGCCAGCGGGTTCACGAAGTAGCCGACGACCGGTTCGAGGGCGCGGGCCGAGCGCCCGTCGGTCACCGTGCCGAGCGTGACGCCCGGGACGTCGGCGGTGCGCGCCAGGGCCCGGCCGGTGGCCGCCAGCAGGGCCGCCACGGCGGGGCCGCCGTGCCGCCGGGCCGCGCGGGCGGCGCCCTCGACGACCTCGCCCGGCAGCACGGTCAGCGTCTCGATCCGCGGGGCCTCCCCGGCCCGGGCGGGGGCCGGCCAGGCCGGGGGCGGAACGTCCGTCAGCCGGCGCCGCCAGAACGGCAGCTCCTCGCGGGTCCACCGGGCGGCCGCGGCCTGCTCCCACCGGGCGTAGTCGGCGTAGGAGGCGGCCGGGGCAGGCCCGGAACCGCTCTCACCGCCGGGCTCCACCGGCCGCGCCTGGTAGCACCGGCCCAGCTCCGCCAGCAGGACGGACTCCGACCAGCCGTCGAAGGCGATGTGGTGGATCTGCAGGCACAGCAGGTGCCGCTGCCGCTCCAGCCGGCACAGCCGGGCCCGGATCGGGATCTCCTCCTCCAGCGCGAACGGCAGCCGCCACCAGTCCTCGGTGACGGCCCGGGCCACCGCCGCCGGCTCCGCGCCGGACGGGCCCGCCGGGGGCGGGACCACCGCGAACGGCACCCGGGCCCGGTCGCCGCCGAGGACGCGCTGCTCGGGCAGTTCGTCGAGCCACGGGTGGACGGTGCGCAGCGCGGGGTGGCGGACGGCGACGTCGTCCAGGGCCGCCCGGAGGGCGCCCGGGTCCAGCGGGCCGGTGAGCAGGTAGGCCAGGACCAGGACGTTGTCCGCGTCGCCCGGGGAGCCGCGTTCGGCCATCCAGAAGCGGCGCTGAGCGTGGGACAGCGCCACCGGGCCGTCGGCGGCCGGGCCGCCGGTGGCGAGCACGGTGCCGTCGGCGGGCGGTGCGTGCTCGCTGTGCCGGTTCAGCGCGGCCACCGTGCGCAGGCGGTAGACGTCGCCCACGGTGATCCGGACGCCGGACCGGGCACCGGCCCTGGCGGCGAGCCGGACGACGTCCAGCGAGGTGGCGCCGGCCCCGAGGAGGTCGTCGTCCTCGCCGAGCCCCGGGAGACCGAGCAGTTCGCGGGCCGCGCCGAGCAGTTCGCGGGCCGCGCCGAGCAGTTCGCCGCCGGGCGCCGCCGGACGGGTGCCGCCGGCGGGGCCGGGCCGGGTGAGGGCCGCCAGGACGATCGCCGCCGCGGCGCTCTGGTCGGCCTTCCCGGTCGGGCCCAGCGGCAGCCGCTCGGTGTGCACCAGCCGGGTGGGGACCATGGCGCCGAGCAGCCGGTGCGCGGCCGTCCGCCGCAGCTCCGGCCCGGGCACCGGTGCGCCGGTCGCGGTGGTGTACAGCGCGGCCAACTCCGGCCGCCCAGGGGCCGGTTCGACCAGGAACACCAGGCAGGAGGTGACCGCCGGATGGGTCTCCAGCACCGTTTCGACCTCGCCCGGCTCGATCCGCACCCCGCGGAGCTTGACCTGGCGGTCGGTCCGGCCGCGGTGGCGCAGCAGCCCGTCGGCGTCGCGGCCGGCCACGTCCCCGGTGCGGTAGTGGCGGACGCCGTCGAGCAGGACGAACCGTCGGGCGGTCTCCGCCGCGTCCCCCAGGTACCCGGCGGCCAGGCCGTCACCGGAGAGGGCGAGTTCACCGGTGGCCGGGCCGGTCAGCACGGTGCCGTCCGGGCCGAGCAGGACGGCACCGGTGCACGGCACGGGCCGGCCGATCGGGATGTCGGTGCTGTCCTCGGCGACGTCGGCGGGGCCGATCGCGTGGGTGGTGGCGAAGATCGTGCTCTCCGCCGGGCCGTAGCCGTTGACCAGCCGCAGGCCCGGGAAGCGGGTCAGCGCCTCCCGGGCGTGCCGGACGGAGACCCGTTCCCCGCCCACCAGCAGCAGCCGGAGCCGGCCGAACTCCTCGGGAGCCTCCTCCAGCAGGACGGTGAACAGCGAACTCGTCAGCCACATGCTGTCGACGCCCGCGGCCAGGGCGCGGCGCAGCCCGTCCGCGTCGAGGGCGGGCACCCCCCGGTCGAGCAGCACGCACCGGCCGCCGTTGAGCAGCGGCGCCCACAGTTCGAGCGCGAAGGCGTCCCAGGGCAGCGGCGCGGCCTGGAGGAAGACGGTGGTGGCGTCGAGCGGGATCGTCGGGCAGCCGACCAGGGTTCGGATCGTGCCCCGGTGCGGGGAGACGACGCCCTTGGGGCGGCCGGTCGACCCGGAGGTGTAGAAGACGCAGGCGGCGGCGGTGCCGTCGGTGTGCGCCACCGACCCGGCTTCGGGGCCCCGGAGTTCCTCCGACGGAACGATGGCGCCGGCCCCGGCCCCGGCCTCCGGTCGCGGCCGGTCCACCACCACGAGCCGTGCGTCGCTGCGGCGCACCACGTCCGCCGTCCGCTCCGCCGGCCAGGCCGGGTCCATCGCGATGTACGCGGCGCCGGCCGTCAGCACGCCGAGCAGGACGGCGACGAGTTCCGGGGAGCGCTCGATCAGCACCGGGACGAAGTCCCCCGGGCCGATGCCGCGCGCCCGCAGTCCGGCGGCCACCGAGCGGGCCCGGGCCAGCAGTTCGCCGTAGCTCACCGTCTCGTCGCCCTGGCGCAGGGCGAGGGCGTCGGGGGTGCGGCGGGCGTGTCCGGCGACGACCTGGTCGATCCGCTCGCCGAGGTGGTACGGCGAGCGGTCCGCGCCGGGCCGGGTACCGGCACTCACCGGACGGCCCCCGCTCCCCCGGCCTGGTCGGCGGCGGCGGCAGCGTCGACGGCGGCAGCGAGGTCGGCGAGGACGGGGTTGCCGAGGATGGTGCGGAACTCCACGTCGACGCCCAGCTCGCGCTTGATCCGCTTCTGCACCCGGAAGGCGAGCAGCGAGTGGCCGCCCAGGTCGAAGAAGTCGTCCTGGGCGCCGACGCCGTCGGTGGCCAGCAGGGACTCCCAGAGGCCGGCCAGGAACCGTTCCGTCCCGGTGGCCGGTGTCACCCGGCCGTCCCGGCGGGCCCGGTGCCGCGCCACGATCTCCCGGAGCGCGGCCAGGTCGCGCTTGCCGTGCTCGCTGGCGGGGATCTCCGGCAGGACGACGAAGTGGCTGGGCACCAGGTGGTCCGGCAGCCGGGCCTCGGCGAAGGCGCGGACCTCGCCGGTCGGGACGGGGCCGTCGAGCACCAGGCAGGCGACCAGGTGCCGGTCCGCGCCCTCGCCGGACGCCAGCACGACGGCCTCGTGCACCTGCGGGTGGCGGCGCAGCGCCCGGGCCACCTCGCCGGGCTCGACCCGGTAGCCGCGGATCTTCACCTGGTCGTCCGCCCGCCCGGCGAACTCCAGGACGCCGTCGGGGCGTCGGCGGCCGAGGTCGCCGGTGCGGTAGAGCCGGGCCGGCTCCGGGGCGAAGGGGTCGCGCAGGAAGCTGCCCCCGGTGGGCCCGGGTGCGTCGAGGTAGCCGCGGGCCACTCCCGGGCCGCCGATGTGGATCTCGCCGACCTCGCCCGGCGGCACCGGCTGTCCGTCCGGCCCGAGGAGGTGCACCGTCACCCCGTCCAGCGGGCGGCCGATCGGGATGGCGTCGCTCTCGGCGTCCTCGGGCGTGACGGTGTGGGTGGTGGCCACGGTGGTGGTCTCGGCCGGCCCGTACACATTGACGAGTTCGCCGCGGAACCGGCCGGCCAGCAGTTCGCGGCAGGCCGAGGGGAGGAGCACGTCGCCGCCCGCCTGGAGCAGGCGCAGGGGTGCGAAG
This sequence comes from Kitasatospora sp. NPDC023176, assembly GCF_055560495.1. NCBI lineage: Bacteria > Bacillati > Actinomycetota > Actinomycetes > Kitasatosporales > Streptomycetaceae > Kitasatospora > Kitasatospora sp. NPDC023176. The sequence goes on from NZ_JBVHIP010000003.1 coordinate 27,775, forward strand.
GCGTCCCGGTCCTCGCGGACGACGTGGTTGACGACCATGGTCGGCACCAGCATCGCGGTGATCCCCCGGCGCCTCAACTCGCCCTGGAAGCCCGCCGCCAGGAGGTCGGGGACGGCCGGGAGCACGACCACCCGCGCGCCGTGCTCGAAGCTGGTCCACATCTCGAAGTGGAAGATGTCGAAGGAGAGGCTGGAGATCTGGCCGGTGCGGTCGTCCGGCCGCAGCCGGGGGGCGCCCTGGTTGCGGGCGTACGAGACGATGTTGCGGTGCTCCAGGACGATGGCCTTGGGCACGCCGGTCGAGCCGGAGGTGAAGAGCACGCTGGCGGCGCTCTCCGGGAGCACTTCGGGTGGTACGAACGCGGCGGGGGCCGCGCCGTCCAGGGCCTCACCGTCCAGCGCTTCGCCGCGGAAGGGCAGCACGTCGACGCCGAGGCCGCCGAGCCGCTCCCGCCACTCCGGGCGGGTGACGACCAGCGCGGCGCCGCCGCGGGTGAGCATCAAGTCCCGCCGGGCGTCGGGGTAGCGGGTGTCCACGGCCAGGTAGGCGGCGCCGGCCTTGAGGATGCCGAGGACGACGACGAAGACGTCGACGGAGCGGTCGAGGTAGAGGCCGACCCGGTCCTCGGCCCGGACCCCGCGGGCCCGCAGCAGGGCGGCCAGGGCGTCGGACCGTTCGTCCAACTCCCGGTACGTCAGCGTCTGTTCGTCGTCGGAGACGGCGGGCCGGTCGGCGAAGCGGGCGACGCCGGCCGCGAAGAGCCCCGTCAGGGTCCCGTTGGTGGTCGCGCTGTCGGTGGTGGTCGCATGGTCGGTGCTGGGCATCGTGATCCCCGGGTGGCGGTGGTTCGGCGGGCAGCGGTGGTTCAGCGGGCGGGGGTGGTTCGGCGGGCAGCGGTGGTTCAGCGGGCGGGGGTGGTTCGGCGGGCAGCGGTGGTTCAGCGGGCAGGGCCGGTGGTGCGCAGGAGGGAGAGGATGGCGTCCCTGGTGCCCTGGTGGCCGAGCAGGTCGTTGCGGGCGCAGTCGATCGTCACCGTGCTGGTCGACCGCGCCCCGGGCCAGGCCGCGCGGAACGGGTGGTCGCGGGAGACGATGTGCAGCGCGTCGCCGCCCCAGGCGGGCGAGGCGGAGTTGTGGGCCGCGACGAGGTGGGTGAGCCAGTCGAGGAAGTGGTCCACCAGCGGGGCGGTGGCCTCCTCGGTCTCCTCCTCGTCCGCGGTGTCCTCGGCGAGCATCTCCACGGCCAACTGCCTTACGGCCGAACGGACTTCCTCGATGGTGCGGTGCGGTTCGGCGCGCAGCCGGCCCGGGTCGAACAGCAGCCGGCCGGTCGCCTCGTCGATGGGGACGGCCGAGCGCCCGCCGCCGAGGACGCCGAGCGCGTCCCGGCACTCCTCCCAGAGCTCGTCGGCCGACGAGGGGCCGCTGTCGAGGAGGATCAGCGCCGGTGGTGCCGGCGTGGCTGCGGTCAGCCGGGCCGCCGCTTCCTGGGCCAGGTGCCCGGCCATGCAGTAGCCGACGACGCCGGCGAGCCGGGCCGGGTCGACGCCGGAGCGGGCGATCAACTGCCGGGCGTAGGCGGCGCCGTGGAGCTCGTCGGGCAGTTCGGCGCGCATCGCGTAGTGGACGTCGACGCCGTGGTCCGCCAGCCGGAGGTCGGCGACGTGTCCGGTCTTCCGGCGTCCGGGGTAGTCGATCACCAGGAGCTGTGGGTGGTCCATGACGGGTGCACCGGCCTTTCGCGACCGAGGTCGAGCGGGTGTCAGCCGGGGTCCGGCCCGCCGCCGGGCGGTCCGGCCACGGCGGGAGGCCGCGGCATCCGGGCGGTGAGGGCCGGGAGCAGCTCCGGCAGTTCGGTGGTCAGGTAGAAGTGGCCCCCGGCGAAGTCGACGAACTCCACCGCGCCGGTGCTCAGTCCGGTCCAGCCGGCCAGCCGGTCGGGGTGGACGGTCGGGTCGTCGCGTCCGTTGAGGACGGTCACCGGGGTGTCGAGGGGAGGCCGCGGAAGGTACTCGTAGGTCTCGCTCACCGCGGCGTCCGCGCGCAGCACCGGCAGCAGCATCCGCAGCAGTTCGGGGTCGGCCAGGATCTCGGGCGGGGTCCCGCCCAGGCCGGAGAGCACGGCCGTCAGCGCTTCGTCCGGCAGCGTGTGGGCCCGCACGGCCGAGGGGCCGCGGCGGTCGGGGGCGTCGAGACCGGAGACGAACAGGTGGGCCGGCGCCCGGCCTCGGCGGGCGAGGGCGTGGCTCAACTCGTAGGCCAGCAGCGCGCCCATGCTGTGGCCGAACAGGGCGAAGGGCCGGTCGGCCCGGGCCAGCAGCGGCCCGGTCAGCCGCTGGACGAGATCGGCCGCGGACCAGCTGGCCGGCTCGGCGATCCGGCCCTCCCGGCCGGGGAGTTGGACCGGGACGACCTCGACCTCGGGGGCAAGCAGCGCCGCCCACCGCCGGTACGCGGACGCCCCGCCGCCGCCGTGCGGGAGGCAGAACAGCTGGAACCGCCGCGCATCGGGTGCGCTGCCGAGGACGGCGGGCGGGAACCACGGGGAGGCGGCAGCCGCGAAGGAGGCGGAAGCCGGGGCGGCGGGGCCGGGGCCGCGCAGGGCGGTGCGCACCGCCTCCGCCAGCAGCTCCGGGGTCGGGCGTTCGAACAGCACCCGCAGCGGCAGTTCGATGCCGAACTCGGCGCGGATCCGCGCGGCCAGCCCGGTCGCCAGCAGCGAGTGGCCGCCGAGCGCGAAGAAGTCGTCCTCCAGGCCGACCCGTTCGACCTCCAGCAGCTGTTCGAAGGCCGCGCAGACCCGCTTCTCCTCGTCGGTGCGGGGAGCGGTGGAGGCGGCCCCCGCGCCGGGGGTGACCCGGGGCAGCGCCGCCCGGTCGACCTTGCCGTTCACCGACAGCGGCAGCGCGTCCAGCACCGTGATCGCGGACGGCACCATGGCGGACGGCAGCCGGCGGGCCAGCTCGCCGCGGACGGTGCGCGGATCGGCCGCGCCGACCACGTAGCCCAGCAGCCGCGCCCCGCCCGGACCGTCCCGGTCGGCGACCACCACGGCGTCGGTGACGCCGGGCAGGCCCAGCAGACAGGCCTCGACCTCGCCGAGCTCGATCCGCTGGCCGCGGATCTTGACCTGGTGGTCCCGGCGGCCCAGGAACTCCAGCCGGCCGTCGGGGCGGTGGCGCACCATGTCCCCGGTGCGGTAGAGCCGTGCGCCGCCGCGCCCGCCGAAGGGGTCGGGCAGGAAGGCCGCGGCGGTGCGCGCCGGGTCGGCGAGGTAGCCGAGGCCGACGCCGGCGCCGCCGATGTACAGCTCCCCCGGCACGCCCACCGGGACGGGTTCCATCCGTTCGTCGAGGACGTAGAGCCGGGTGTTGCGCAGCGGTCGGCCGATCGGCACCCGGGCGCCGGTGATCGGGGTGTCCGCGGTGAGGACGGCCGTGGCGACGTCGTCCGAGCACTCGGCCGGCCCGTAGGCGTTGACCAGCGGGATCCCCGGGTAGCGGGCGAACCAGCGCCGGCAGAGGTCGGGCGGCAGCGTCTCGCCGGTGACGATCAGCCGGCGCAGCGCGGCCAGTGCGGGCGCGCGGCCGAGGGTGTCCCAGGCGTCCAGGGCGACCCTCAGCAGCGAGGGGACGACCTCCAGAACGGCGGCCGAGTCGGCGGCCGCCAGCGCGAACAGGCCGGTCGCGTCCAGCGCGGTGTCGTCGCCGACCACCCGGGTGCGGGCGCCGGCCATGACGGCGACCAGCATCTGCCACACGGACACGTCGAAGGTGAGTCCGGCGTTCTGGACGACGGTGTCGGCGGCGGTCAGCGCGAAGTCCTCCACCTTGGCCTGGAGGTGGTTGTGCAGGCCGAGCCGGTGCACCACGGCGCCCTTCGGGCTGCCGGTGGAGCCGGAGGTGTAGATCACGTAGGCGGGCGACTGCTCGGCCTGCCGCCCGGCCGCCGGCGGGGCGTCCGCCGGCTCCGCGCTGTCCGCCGGTTCCGAGGTGTCCACGGTGGCCGCGGTGGCCGCGGTGGCCGCGGTGGCCGCGCTGTCCAGGACTGTCTGGCCGGTCTGGACGTCCAGGACGGTCAGCGGCCGGTCCACGGCCGCCGCCAGCTCCCGGGCCCGCCCCGCGCCGAAGGGTTCGGTGACGATCAGCGTGGCCCCGCTGTCCGCGGCGACCTTCGCGGCCCGGTGCAGCGGCATCCCCACGTCCACGGGGATGTACCCGGCGCCGGCGTCCAGGACTCCGAGCACGGCGGCGATCACGTCCGCGCCGCGCCGGCCGACCACCAGGACGAGGTCGGCCGGGCCGACCCCGCGCTCGGTCAGCCGGCGGCTCAGGGCGTGGGCCCGGGCGGCCAGTTCGCGGTAGCCGGTGTCGCCGGTCTGGTCGGTGACGGCCACGGCGTCGGGGGTGACGGCGGCGAAGTGCCGCAGCCGCTCGGTGAGTTCGGGGATCGGGCCGGGGCGGTCGGTGCGGTTCCAGCCGACCAGCAGTTGCTCCCGCTCCTGCGGCGAGACCCGCATCAGCTCGGCCAGCGGCGCGGCCGGCCGCAGGGCGGCGTGCTCGCACAGCCGGAGGTACTCGCCGAGGATCGCCTCGGCCGTCTCCCGGCTGAACAGGTCGGTCGCGTACTCGAGTTCGACGACGGGCCGGTCGCCCTCCTCGATCATCAGCGTGAGGTCGAACTTCGCGGTGCCGGAGTCCAGCAGCAGCAGTTCCAGCTCGGCGTCGCCGAGCCGGGTGGCGGCGGCGGGCGCGTTCTGCAGGGCGAACATGGCCTGGAAGACGGGGTTCCGAGAGAGGTCCCGCTCCGGTGCCAGCTGCTCGACGACCCGTTCGAAGGGGACGTCCTGGTGGTCGAAGGCGCTCAGCACCGTGCCGGACACCTGGGCGACCAGCGCGTCGAAGGTGCCGTCCTTCGGTGGTGTCACCGGGATCGGCAGGGTGTTCACGAAGAAGCCGATCAGCTCCTCCGCCTCCGGCCGGGCCCGGTTGGCGACGGGCACGCCCACCACGGCGGTCTCCTGGCCGGAGCGCTTGGTCAGCACGGCACCGAAGGCGGCGAACAGCGGGGTGAACAGCGTCGCGCCGTTCCGCCGGGCGATCTCCCGCAGCCGGCCCACCACCGCGGGATCGAGCCGGGCCCGCAGCCGCGCTCCCCGGCGGCCGGAGACGGCGGGCCGGGGGTGGTCGGTCGGGAGGTCCAGCACGCGCGGCGCCCCGGCCAACAGCTTCGTCCAGTAGTCGAGTTGCTGCCGCAGGGCGTCGCCGGTGAGCCAACCGCGCTGCCAGGCCGCGTAGTCGGCGTACTGCACGGCGAGCGGGGCCGGCGGTTCGCCCGCGTAGGCGTGCCGGAGGTCGCGCAGCAGGACGCTGATCGACCAGCCGTCGGAGACGATGTGGTGCATGCACAGCGCGAGGACGTGCTCGGTGTCGGACAGGGCGGTCAGCACGATCCGGACCAGCGGTCCGTGCGCCAGGTCGAAGGGCTCGCGGCCCAGTGCTGCGGCCTGCCGCAGCACGGTCCGGTCGGGATCCGGCGAGGCCGGAGCCCCGCGGACGGCGAACTCGATCCGCGGCCGGTCGCCGGCCACCGCCACCGGCCGGCCGGCCCGCTCGGTGAAGCGGGTCCGCAGCACCTCGTGCCGGTCGCCGACCGCGAACACGGCGGCGCGCAGCCGCTCGACGTCCAGCGGGCCGCGCAGCCGGATCACGGCCGGCACGTTGTAGGCGGGGCTGTCGGGTTCGAGCTGGTGCAGCAGCCACATGCGTTCCTGGGCGTACGACACCGGTAGGTCCCCGGCCCGGGGGGCGGGCGTCAGCGGGGGCAGCTCCTCGCCGCCCAGCCGGAGCACCGCGCCGAGCTCGCGGACGGTGGGCCGTTCCAGGACGGTGCGCAGCGGGAGCTTGACGCCGAAGCGGGCGCGGATCCGGGTGGCGAGCCGGGTGGCGAGGAGTGAGTGTCCGCCGAGGTCGAAGAAGTCGTCGTCGAGCCCGACCGCTGCCACGCCGAGCACTTCGGCCATCAGGTCGGCCAGCCGTCGCTCTCCAGCGGTGCGGGGCGCTGCGTACGCCATGGAGCACTCCATGTTCGGGGCACGGGAACGCGGACACGGGAACGCGGGCACGGAACGCGGGCACGGAACGCGGGCACGGAGAACCGCCTCGGAATGCCGCCCCGGAATGCCGCCCCGGTTTGTCGAACGGATATCGGACGGGCGTTCAGCGGATTCCGCGCGCGGCGCACCAGGCCAGGGCGAATCCCCCGGCGGCCACCGCCAGCCACAGTCCCCGCTGGACTCCCGGCCGCACCGGCCGGGGCCATGCCCAGCGCAGTGGGCCGGGAATCCTCGCCCGGTCCCGCAGCGTCCGTTCGTAATTCCGGGTGACGACCTTTCCGAGGTCCGCGGCCAGCAGGGATCCGATGCCGAACAGCAGGATCCCGAGGACCGCGCTCAGGCCGGGGGCGGCGCTCAGGCCGGAGCCGCGGCGTGCCGCTCGGCGACCAGCGCCGCCAGGTCGCCGAACCTGCGGTGCGAGACGATCTCGATCGCATCGACCATGACCTGCAGCTTCTCCTGGATGTCGGCCGCCAGGTACACGGCCACGATCGAGGTTCCGCCGCACTCGAAGAAGTCCGTCTCGGCGGTGACCTCGTCACACTTGAGCAGCTCGGTCCACAACGCCGCCAGCTGGCTGTTCACATCCATGTCACATTCCTCCCGGTGGGGAGTCCCGGCGCATTCACAGGACATTCGCGGAAAAGAGACGGTGCGGTGACCGGGAGGCCCGGATCCGCATTCGCGCACGAACTCGGTGGGTGTCGGCGAAGGTCACGGGCGAAACACGATCGGATATCGATCCGACGGCCCGTCAACTCTTTCACAAGCGGTCTATTGCGTCAAGACAGATCAAGGCAGATCAGGGCGGATCAAGGTGAATCAAGGCGCGGCACGGCGTGAACGAACTCACCGGCATTCCGCCGGGCCGCAGCCGTCGATTCCCGGCGCTCGCGCAAACCGTTCAGTGCTTCAGGACATTGAACCGCCCCTGGTGGTAGAGCAGCGGACGGCCCGGCCCGCCGGCGTCCCCCGCGATCACCTCGGCCAGCAGCACCCGGTGGTCCCCGGCGGGCACCCGCGCCACCACCCGGCACACCAGCCAGGCCGGCACGTCGTCCAGGATCGGTATCCCCCGGGGGCCCGGCCCCCAGCGGGTCGGCGCGGCGAAGCGGTCGATCCCGCTGCGCGCGAAGGTGGCGGCCAGCTCCTGCTGGTGCTCGCCGAGGATGTGCACACCGACGTGCTCGGCGGCGGCGAACACCGGCCAGCCGGAGGAGCCGGTGTCGATGCCGAAGGAGACCATCGGGGGCTCGGCGGCGACCGAGGTGAGCGAGGTGGCCGTCAGTCCGACCGGCCGCTCCCCCCGCGCCGTGATGACGGCGACCCCCGCCGCGTGCCGGCGGAAGGCGGACCGGAACAGTTCGACGGACGCCGGCTGCGGCCCGCGGAGTCCGGCGGCGGCGGTCACGGTGCGGTCCTTCCCCGGTCGGGTGCCACGGCCACGGCTCAGTCCGTCGGCCCGTTGGCGGCGAACAGCGGCTTCAGGGCGCGGTCCCGGGCCCAGGCGGAGCCCAGGTCCTCGGCCACCACGCAGTACATGACGCCGTTGTTGCCGTCGAAGGCGTTGGTCAGCACCACGCCGGTGCGGGTGGCCGGGTCGTAGGCGAGGCCGGCCTCCCGGATCGCGGCGTGGGTGGCCGGGAAGGAGGGGGTCGACCAGCCCTCCGGCCAGACCCGTTCGAGGATGACCCGGTCCTTGCCGAAGCCCTCGCCGACCCCGTAGCGGCCGATCCGCCCGTAGATGTGGGTGGAGCCGGTGACCCGGCCGTTGTACTCGGTGAAGAGCACCTCGCGCTCCGGGGTCACGATCGCGTCCGGGCCGAGGATGCCGCGGTAGCCGATCGCGTGCAGCGCCTCGGCGAGCCGCCGCCCGCCCTCGATGATCCGCTCCAGTACGTCCGGCTCCAGGCCCTGGGAGGGCATGATCTGGCCCACCGCGTAGGGGGCGGAGAGCAGTTCGCCGTCCCCGGTCAGCTCCACCCCCTCGTCGGTGAGCAGGAACTCGGTGAAGAACGCGGAGCTGTCGCGGACGTAGCGCTCCGCCACCGGGCGCCCCCGGCCGGCGGCGGTCAGCCACTCCCACCGCTCGCGCAGGTAGGAGCGCACCTCGGCGCGGCCGTCCACGGTGATCACCCGGCGGGCGCCGATCGGGCGGAACCGCTCGCCGGTGGTCAGGATCTCGTTGCCGCGCCCTCCGGAGAGGTAGTCGTGCTTGACCACCACCGGTCCGCCGGCGAGGAGTTCGAGGATCGCCTCCTCGGCGGCCTGCGGGCTGGTGCAGACGGCGCCCTCCGGCAGCGGCACTCCGGCGCCGCCGGCGATGGTGCGGAACGCGGACTTGCTGTTGACCAGCACGCCGCCGGCCTGGTCGACGAACCCGTAGCCGGGCATCGCGTCCTGGACACCGAGGGTGCGGGCCAGCCGGGCCACCGCCGCGTCCGGCCACAGGGCGGACAGGTGGGTCACCGCGCGGTCGCCGACGGCCTCCTCCAGCGCCTCGACGAACTCCGGGTCGGCCAGCCGGGCCGGGGAGAGGGTGCCCTCGCTGCCGGCGTGGGCGGGCGGGACGACGACGGTCAGGCTCGCCCGCCGCACGCCGGTGTGCGAGGTCACGTAGTCGAGGAACGCCTCCTCGGGGCGTACCGGCAGGACCAGGACGTCGCCGTCCTCGGCGAACCAGGCGATCCGCTGCACCCACCAGCCGGTCCAGCCGCGGTCGGTCCGGACGTCCTCGCTGAAGTCGTTGGCGATCAGGATCCGGGTCCCGTCCCCGGTCCCGCGGGCCGTGCGGGCGGCCCGCTCGCTGGGCAGGATCAGCATCAGTTCTCCCGTTCGATCAGGGTGGCCAGGGTGGCGACGGTCGGGGCGGCGAGGACCTCCATGAGGTCGAGTTCGACCCCGAACCCGTCCTGGAGCGCGGACAGCAGTTCCAGCAGCCGGATCGAATCCCCGCCGCCGGCCATGAAGTTGCCGTGCAGGTCGGCCGAGGGGACGCCGAGGACCCGGCACCAGACGGCGGCCACCGCGATCTGGGTCACGGTCCGCGGCGCCTCGCCGGGGCCGGCCGCGACCTCCTCGGGGTCGGGCAGCGCGGAGCGGTCGAGCTTGCCGGTCGGGCCGAGCGGCATCCGGTCCAGGGCGAGGACGCGCCAGGGCACCGCGTACTCGGGCAGGGTCCGGGCCAGGTAGCGCCGGAGTTCCTCGGGGTCGGGCGGGAAGGCCGTCGCCGGGGTGACGTACCCGACCAGCCGGGCCACCGGCTGCCGGGTGTCGACGGTGAGCACGGCCTCGGCGACGGTGGGGTGGCCGCGCAGCACCGCCTCGATCTCGCCGGGCTCGATCCGGTGGCCGCGGATCTTGATCTGCCGGTCCTTGCGGCCGCGGAAGACGAGGGCTCCGTCGGCCCGGCGGCGTACCAGGTCGCCGGTGCGGTAGAAGCGTGTCCCGTCCGCCGAGGTGCCGAACGCCCCCGCGGTGACGTCGGGTTGCCGCCAGTACCCCTCGGCGACGTGGTCGCTGTGGATCTCCAGCTCGCCGCAGAGTTCGGTGGGGTGGCCGTCCTGGTCGACGAGGCGGATCCGGACGCCGTCGACGGGGTGGCCCACCGGCAGCGCGCCGCTGCCGAGGTCAGCCCGGCCGGCCAGGTGCTGGGTGACCAGGGTGCATTCGGTCGGGCCCAGCCCGTTCACCAGCGCGCTGTCCGCCGGGAAGGCCCGGAGGAACCTGCGCAGGTCGTGCTGGGTGGCCTCCTCGCCGCCGAGCACCACCGCGCGGACGGCGGCGAGCGTCGGCTCGGGCCCGGCGGCGTCGGCGGGGAGGTCTCCGGTGAGGTGCCGGAACAGGGTCGGGGTGCAGTGCACGACTGTCGCCCCGGCCGCGGCGAGCCGGCCGCGCAGTTCGGGGGCCGGCAGCAACGGGTCCAGTACGTGCAGGGTGGCGCCGGTGAGCAGGGCGCCGTAGAGGTCCATGACGGCCGCGTCGAAGGTGTAGCGGGCCAGCAGGGGCACCTGGTCGCCGGGGCCGATGCGGATCCGGTCGGCGTAGCGGAGGCCGTGGGCGAGGACGTTGTGCCGGGTCTGCATCACCGCCTTGGGCTTGCCGGTGGAGCCCGAGGTGTGCAGGAGGTAGGCGAGTTCGCCGGGGTCGACGGCCCGTCCGGCGTCGGCCGGCTCCCCCGGGTCGGTCAGATCGAGCGGCAGGACGTGCCGGCCGCGGAACACGGCGGCGGCGCGGTCGGCGAGTTCGGGGTCGCAGAGGATCGCGCCGACCTCGGCGTCGAGGAGCAGGCGGGTGAGCCGGGCGTCCGGCTGGCGCGGGTCCAGTGGGACGTACGTGGCGCCGGACTTGAGCACCGACCAGACGCCGACCACCGAGCCGAGGTCGTGCGCGCAGAGCAGCGCGACGCGCCTGCCCGGGCCGCCGGAGCGGCGCAGCCGGCGGGCCGTCGCGCTGGTGACGCGGTCCAGTCGGGCGTAGCTGAGCGTGCCGGACGGGCCGACCAGGGCAGGTCGCTCGGCGTGGGCCCGGGCGGTGCGGCGGAAGCGGTCGACCAGGTCCTCGCCCCGCTCGGCGGGTGCGGGGGCGGTGTGGCCCGCCGGGACGGGCAGCCGCCAGGCGGGAGCGTGGACCGGGCCGTCCTGGACCCGGAGGTCGCGCAGCGGCTGGCCGGGTTTGGCCACGGCCTCGGCGAGCAGGGTCAGGCAGTGGCCGAGGATCCAGCCGGCGGTGGCGCGGGACAGCAGGGCGGCGTTGTAGCGCAGGGAGAGCGCGGTGCCGTCGTCCGCCAGCGCGAGGGCGAGGTCCGGTGCCACTGCCCGCAGTTCCGGCTCGGCGGGGTGGCCGGCGACGGCCCGCAGCTCGGGAGCCTCGCCCTCCGGCGCTCTGCCCAGGGCCTCGGTCGCGGCGGCCCGGCAGCGGAGCAGCTCGTCGGCGAAGGGGGCGTCGGGCCGCAGGCCGAGGCGCACCGGGCGGATCCCGGGGTCGGCGGCCGGTCCGGTCGTCCCAGTCCCAGTCCCAGTCCCAGTCCTCCCAGTCGTCCCGGTCGTACCGGTCGTCCTCGTCGGAGAGGCCTCGGGCCCGGCCTCGGCGAAGGAGGCGGTGTCCAGGCCGAGCAGGAGGTCGGCCTGTCCGGTGTGCCGGTGCAGCACGGCCGCCCACACGGTGAGCAGGGTGATCGCCGGGGGGACGCCGGTGCTGCGGCCCAGTTCGTCGAGCAGGGCCGTCGTCCCGGCGGGGAGCGGTACGCGCTCGGTCTCGCCCCGGTACGGTCCGGCGGTGAGCCGGGGCCGGTCGGTGGCCAGGTCGAGCGGCGCCGGCATGGCGGGCGGCGCCGCTCCCGCCGTCGTCCCTCCGTCGTGGCCTGGCCGGCGACCGGCCCCGCTCGGCTCGGTGCCCTCCATGACTTCTCCTTCCGGGCTTCAGCTCTCGTGGTGGATTGCCGGTCCGATCCGTCATGCCGGGGAGGAGTCCCCGTGGTCAGCCGGAGGGCATCACATCGGCCGTGTCGCCGTGCCAGGAGTGCCACAGCCGGGCGTACGGGCCGCCCTGGCGGACCAGTTCGTCGTGGCTGCCGGTCTCGCTGATCCGGCCGTCCTCCATGACCACGACGCGGTCCGCGTCGTGCGCGGTGTGCAGCCGGTGGGCGATGGCGATGACGGTGCGTCCCGCCAGGACGGCGGCCAGGGCCCGTTCGAGCTGCCGCGCGGCGCGCGGGTCGAAGAGCGAGGTGGCCTCGTCCAGGATCACGGCGTAGGGGTCGGTCAACACGAGGCGGGCGAGGGCCAGTTGCTGGGACTGGACCGGGGTGAGCGCGGCCGCGCCGGAGCCCACCTCGGCATCCAGGCCCAGTTCGGAGGCCCAGTCCCAGGCGTCCACCGAGCCGAGGGCCTTCTCCAGTTCCCGGTCGGACGCGTCCGTCTTGGCGATCAGCAGGTTGTCCCGCAGGGTGCCCCGGAAGACGTGCTGCTCCTGGGTCACCAGGGCGATCTCCCGGCGCAGTTCGGCCAGCGGGATGTCGGTCAGCGCGGTGCCGCCGATGGTGATCGAGCCGGCCCGGGGGGTGTGGATCCCGGCCAGCAGCGCGCCGAGGGTGCTCTTCCCGGCGCCGGACGGGCCGACGATCGCGAGCCGCTCCCCCGGCTTGACCACCAGGTCGACGGCGTGCAGGACGTCCTGTCCCTCGCGGTAGGCGTGGGTCACGCCCTGGACGACGATGTCCTTGCCGCTGGGGACGTGCTCCGTGCCGGATTCGGCCGCCTCCTCGGCGGGGCTGCCGACGCCGAGGATCCGGGCCAGGGCCGTCCCGCCGACCTGCAGTTCGTCCATCCAGTACAGCAGCCGGTCGACCGGGCCGATGATCTGCTGGACGTAGAGGGTCGCCGCCGTCACGGCCGCGATCGAGACGTGGCCGTCCAGGTAGAGCAGCCCGCCGACCAGCAGGGTCGCGGCCACCGGCAGGATGTAGCCGGTGTCCGCGATCGGCAGGTAGACACTGCGCAGGTAGAGGGTGCGGCGCTCGGCCGCGTAGGACTCCGCGATGTCCCCGTCGACCCGGGCGGAGCGGTGGCCGGCCAGCCGCATCGCGTCGACCGTGCGCGCGCCGTCGACGGTCTCGCTGAGGCCGCCGGTGAGCCGGGCGTAGGAGGCGTTCGCCCGTAGGTAGCCCGCCCGGGCCCGGCGCAGGTACCACCGGGTGGACAGCCACAGGACGGGTACGGCGACCAGGCAGGGCAGCACCAGGACGGGCGCGGTCAGGGCGATCGCGCCGAGCGTCAGCGCGACCGTGGCGAGCGCCACCAGGGTGTCGGGGACGGCGAGTTGCACGGTGTTGGCCAGCACGTCGACGTCCCGGGTGGTCCGGCTGATCAGGTCGCCGGGGCCGGCCCGCTCCACGGTGGCCAGCGGCAGGGCGAGCACCCGGTCGACGAACTCCTCGCGCAGCCGGGCCAGCACCTTCTCGCTGAGCTTCAGCGAGGCGAGCATCGCGAAGCGGGTGAAGGCCGCCTGGGCGACGACGGCCGCGCTGATCGTCAGGGCGACGCCGGTGGTGTCGTTGACGCCCTTCCCGGCGTCCTCGACCAGGTCGCCCAGCAGCTTCGGGGCGACCAGCCCGGCCACCGTGGCGAGGGTGTGCAGCAGCAGCGTGAGGGAGAGCTGCCGGGGGTACTGGAGCATGAGGCGCCGGGCGTAGGAGCGCACTTCTTTGGGTGTTGCCACGGGCAGGATGCTCACGCCACTGCTACCTCTCGGGTCACGACGGATCGATAGCGGGCGTTGGCGAGCAGTTCCTCGTGGCTGCCGTGCGCCACGGCCTTGCCGTGTTCCACGTAGACCACGTGGTCGGCGTGGTCCAGCACGATCGGGCTGGTGGTGAACACCACGGTCGTCCGGCCCCGCCGGTGGGCTCCGAGCCGGCCGGCGACCCGCCCCTCGGTGTGGGCGTCCAGCGCGCTGGTCGGCTCGACCAGGATGAGGGTCTCCGGGTCGGCGACCAACGCCCGTACCAGGTTGAGCCGTTGCCGCTGACCGCCGGAGAACTCGCGGCCGCCGAGGATCTCCTGGCCGAGGCCGTCGGGGAGCGCGTCGACGATGTCGGCCGCCGAGGCGTCCTCGATCGCGCGGTCCAGCCGCCCCCGGTCGTCGGCGTCGCGGGCGTCCGGGTCGAGCTGGGCGCCCAGTTCGCCGGAGAACAGCCGGGCGTCGTGGTCCACCACCAGGATCCGGCGGCGCACCTCGTCCAGCGGGAAGTCGGCCAGTGGGACGCCGCCGTAGCTGGCGGAGGAGTCGGTGTAGCGGCCGAGCCGGTCGGTCAGCAGCTGGGCGTCCCCGGAGGCGGCGCAGGCCACCGCGACGAACCGGCCCGGGGGGAGTTCGATGCCGGACTCCGGGTCGCGCAGGGTGCCGGCCTCGGGGAGTTCGGCCGTGTCGCGGCCGCCCGAGGTCAGTTCGCGCTCCAGGGCCAGGAATTCGGAGGACATCCGGGCACCGACCAGGGCCCGGGTCAGCTGGTCGACCATGGTCGTGGCGCGGCGCAGCTGCTCGGCGAGGAACACCGCGTACCCGTAGAAGGCGACGAGTTCACCCGGGCTCATCCGGCCGGTGTCGACGAAGTGGGCGCCGAGCCAGACGATGACGGTGATGAGAAGCCCCGGCAGCAGCAGCCGGCCCGCCATCACGTTGGCCTCGACGGCGGCCACCCGGACGCCCTCGCCGCGCACCCGCTGGGAGCGCTCGTGGTAGCGGGCGGCGAAGACCTTCTCGCCGCCGATGCCGCGCAGGACCCGCAGGCCCTCCACGATGTCCACCGCGAGGTCGGCGAGCGCCCCCTGCTCCTTGCGCAGGCCCTGCTGACGGCTGTGCAGCACCCGCATCAGCCGGGCGATGGCCCAGGCCGACAGCGGCACGCCGACCAGGGCGACCAGGCCGAGCGGCCAGGAGACCGTGAGCATCACGCCGGCGATGACCACGATCGACACCACGGCGCCGCCGCCGCGGGCGGTGCTCTCCAGGGCGATGCCGATCCGGGTGATGTCGGTGGCCCCGACGCTCACCACCGATCCGGCGGACACCCGGCGCGGCAACTCCGCGCCGAGGCTTGCGGCTTGGCGGGTGACGAGCTGCATGGTCCGGTAGCTGGCGCCGAACCGGTTGGTCACCGAGCAGCGGTCACGCAGGGTTCCGGTGACGGCCTGGGTGACGCCCAGGGCGAGGACGGCGGCGCTCCACAGCACCAACGCCCCCTTGTCCCGGGCGATCAGTCCCTCGTCGATGCCCCGGCCGATCGCGGCGGGCACGAAGGCCTGAGCCAGCGTGCAGACCACTCCGTAGCAGACGGCGAGGATCATCGAGGTGCGGTGGTTGGCCACCAGCCATAAGAGGTAGCGACTTGGGGAACCGAGTGCGGGCCTGCCCGGATCTGGTTCGGGGAACTGGCGCATGTCGTCCAACACTTGTCATCTTGGGGGCACCTCCCGCGCTCTGCCGGGCGGGTGCAACGACGGGGATTCAGGGCGTGTCCTGCGGATGTTCGCCGGATCCGACAAGATCCACAAGAGACGCCCTAGGCCTTGGTACCCATGCTGAGCCCGTGCTCGTACGGGAGCCCGCCTATGGTCTTGACGTCGCCGAAGCCTACCCGCTGCAGCCACGCCTCGTAGTCCTTGGCCGGGTAGGCCATGCCCTGGCCGCTGGCGAGCACGTTGAAGTAGAGGCCGAGCCGGGCGGAGAAGATTCCGCTGGTCTCGTCGTCGGAGACGTTGTAGCCGTAGACGAAGACCTTGCCGCCGGGCGGGAGGGCGTCGTACGCCTTGGTGAGCAGCGCGAGGATCTGGTCCTCGGCGAAGATCTCCAGGACGTGGCTGAACAGCACGGCGTCGGCGCCGGTGGGGAACGGCTCGGTGAACATGTCCCCGGGGTGCAGGGCGAGTCGGCCGGCCAGGTCCGGGGTGACCTCGTGCTCGGCGAGCCGCGACACGCTGGGCATGTCGAAGACCGTCGACCGGAGGCCCGGGTGGCGCCGGGCGAGCCGGACCGAGGTGGTGCCGTCGCCGCCGCCCACGTCGAGCAGGTGGCGCACCGAGGCGAACTCGTCGCGGTCGACCAGCGCGTCCACCGAGCGGAGCGTGAAGGCGCTCATCGCACGGTGGAACACCGCCTCCAACTCCGGGTTGCGGGAGAGCCGTTGGTAGAGGGTGGGCTCGTCGCCGGGGTGGTCGGCGAGGGCGAGGTTGGTGCCGGCCCGCAGAGCGGCGGTCATGTGCGAGAAGGCCGGGTAGTAGACCTCCTTCCAGCCCACCAGGATGTGGGCCCAGCTGTCCGGGGCGTCCGAGGCCAGGAGGTCCCGGGCCACCGGGGAGTTGGCGTACTCCCCGTTCGTCCGCTCCAGCAGCCCGGTGGCGCAGACGGCCTGGAGCAGGACGCGGAGCTGGTGGGCGGGGATGGCGGCGCGTGCGTGGATCTGCTCGAACGTTGCCCCGGGGTGGTCCGCGAGGAACCGGAAGACGTCCAGTTCGACGGCGGTCGCCACCGCATTGAAGAGGGCGGGGGCGTTCACCAAGAACTGGAAGCGCTCGTAGACCGGGTCACCCTCGTGCGAGTCGCTCATGGGATGAGCATTCCCTTCCTGGACCATCAGCTGATGAATTCTGACGTTGGGGGGGTTTCCGACGTGGGGATCGCCGCTCCGGGCACGGTGACGGCCCTGGCGATTTCGACCTGTCGGGAAAGGGTCCTGGGTGGAGATGTCGCTTCTTACGCGATCCACATCCGCGCACAATGACGGATTGTTACTCGGAGTCGAGTCTTGCACATGTACAGCCAAGCCGTCAATCCCGAGATCCACCGGCACCCGGGCGGCCGATCCGGCGCCTCCGAGCCTCTCCCGCCAGCTGACAGCAGGTCAATCCCCTTGCCCGAAAAGTCAGTTCAGGAGCGCCCCAGCGGGGCGCGGGGAGAGTTCCGACGCGCCGTCAACTCACGACGGGTCGCCAATGATACCAAGATCATAAACTTACGGAGGGCGCTCGACGAGCTTTTGGGTGAATCGCTCACAGACGGCGAAACGCGCTTTAACAACGAGGGGTTGACGTGCCGCCGCGGCGCGGTGAAGCAATGGTGAGAGCGCACGCGTCCCCGCACGCCCCTGGATCCCGGCACAGGTTGGCGGATTAAAGGCCCCGCTCTGGCCACGGCGACACAAGTGTGCTTGCATGTCGAACTATCCAAGGTGCCAGAACCGCCCTGCCCTTGCGGGCCGGAGCCACCCCGCGGCTGCCTCGAGGATTCCCGCCGCCGCGGCCGGCGCCCGTGACACATCCGAGGCCGGCGACCGTGCCCGGTCATCGATCGCTACTTCGCGTAAGCCATGTGCCAACGGATCCACCACTGGAGGAGCCTGCGATGCAGCTGAACACCTTCGACGAATGGTCGCCGCTCAGGGAAGTGATCGTCGGTTCCGCGGTGAACTACACCTCGCACGAGCGCGAGCTCTCCTTCGACCTGTTCTTCCACGACAACATCGCCAAGGACAACTCCTCGCGCTCGGAGTGGTACTACCCCCGGCTGTCCGCGGCCGGCCGCGACAGGCAGGCCGGCAACTCCAGCCGCAAGCCGATCAAACAGCGCTACGTGGACGAGCTGAACGAGGACCTGGACGGCATCGTCAAGGCCCTGGAGTCCCTGGACGTCACCGTCCACCGCCCGATGGACGTCGACCCGGCGACCGCCCGGGTTGAGACCCTGGCCTGGGAGGCGTCGGTCGTCCCGCCGCTGAACGTCCGGGACAACACCCTGATCGTCGGCGACGAGATCATCGAGACGCCCCCGATGATCCGCTCCCGCTACTTCGAGACCCAGTTCCTCACCCCGATCTTCCAGGAGTACTTCCGCCAGGGCGCCCGGTGGACGGTCATGCCCCGGCCGCTGATGACCGACGCGTCCTTCGACCTCACCTACGCCCGCAACAGCACGGTCGGCGGGCCCACCGAGCCGATCGCGGACCCCCGGCCCTCCCCGTACGACGTCGGCTTCGAGATGATGTTCGACGGCGCCCAGTGCCTCCGGCTCGGCCGCGACCTCGTGGTCAACATCTCCACCGCCAACCACGCGCTGGCCTGCGACTGGCTGGAGCGCCACCTGGAGGGGCGCTTCCGCATCCACCGGGTGCACCAGCTGAGCGACAGCCACATCGACAGCATGGTGCTGGCCCTGCGCCCCGGCACCCTGCTGGTCCGCTCCGAGAAGGTCGCCGAGAAGCTCCCCGAGCCGCTCCGCACGTGGGACCTCATCGTCCCGCCGGCCCCCGAGGGCAACAACTTCCCGCAGTACGGCGACGACGACCTGATCCTCACCAGCCCGTTCATCGACCTGAACGTGCTCTCCGCCGGCCCGGACACCGTCCTGGTCAACGAGGCCTGCCCGGAGCTGATGCGCAAGCTGGAACAGCACGGCTTCACCGTCGTGCCGGTCCGGCACCGCCACCGGCGCCTGTTCGGCGGCGGCTTCCACTGCTTCACCCTCGACACGGTCCGCGACGGCGGCCCCGAAGACTACCTGAGCTGATGCGCTCGACGGCGTGCGGCGGCGGACGCCGGCGGCCGGCACCCGCCGCCGCCCGGGCCGGTCGGGCCTCAGCGGGCCTGCCACCGGGGGTCGCGCTTCTCCACGAAGGCGAGCGGGCCCTCCACGGCGTCCCGGCTGGCCATCCGCCGCTCCTCCCACGGGTAGCGGGTGGCGAAGGCCGTCTCCAGCGGCATCGTGACGGACTTGCCGGCCGCCTCCTTGATCGCCCGCACCGAGAGCGGCGCGCAGCGCAGGATGTCGGCCACCCAGCCGTCCACGCAGGCGTCGAGTTCGGCGGCCGGCACCACCTCGTTGACCAGCCCGAGTTCGAACGCCCGCCGGGCGTCCATCGGGCGGCCGGTCAGCAGGTGCCCCATCGCCGTCCTCCACGGCAGCTGCCTGGTCAGCCGGAACACGCCGCCGGCGCCCGCCATCAGGCCGAGCCTGGCCTCCGGCAGGGCGAAGGTCGCGTCCTCGGCGGCGACCACGATGTCGCAGGCCAGGGCGAGTTCGAAGCCGCCGCCCATCGCGTAGCCCCGCACCTTGGCGACCACCGGCTTGGCCAGGTCGAAGCGTTCGGTCAGCCTCGGCCAGCCCGGCTTGCCCCGGCTGCCGAAGGTGGCCGTGCCGGCGGTGCCGGCCCGGACCCGCTCGGCCAGCTCCTTGAGGTCCTGGCCGACGGAGAAGGCGCGCTCCCCCGCGCCGGAGAGCACCACCACCCACACCTCGTCATCGGCCTCGACCTCGTCCCAGACCGCCGCCAGTTCCTCGTGCATGCGCAGGTCCATGGCGTTCAGGACGCCGGGCCGGTCGAGCGTCACCCGAGCCACGTGACCGTCCTTCTCGTACCGCACCCTCGGGTCCTCCGAGGTGCGCGCGGTAACCGAACCATCGCTGCTCCTGGATTCTTCTGACATGGCAGGGATCATAGCGCGACAACCACCGGATCCAGTACCGGATTTCGGCCCGGAGGAGATTGATGTGAAACTCGCCGACAGGAGTGTCCGGCCCAGTCCGGAATCCTTCGCCAGGAAATCCCGGGTGACCTCGCCGAGAATCCTGGGCGTCGGGACATCGGTGCCCGAGACCTCCTACACCCAGCGCGAACTGCTGGACATCTTCGCCATCACCGATCCGCGGATCCGCTCGATATTCCTGAACAGCGCCATCGAGCGCCGCGGCCTCACCCTGCCGCCGCCGCTGCCGGACGGTTCGCGGGCCGTCGAGACCCAGGGGCAGCTGCTGGCCAAGCACGTCACCGGCGGCATCACCATGGGCCGGCAGGCGGTCGAGGCCTGCCTCAAGGAGGCCGGCGCGACCCTCGCCGACCTGCGCTACCTGTGCTGCGTCACATCGACGGGCTTCCTCACCCCGGGCTTCTCCGCGCTGCTGATCAAGGAGCTGGGGATCAGCCGGCACTGCTCCCGCCTGGACGTGGTCGGCATGGGGTGCAACGCGGGCCTCAACGGCCTGACAGCAGTTGCCGGTTGGGCCACGGCGCACCCCGGCGAGCTGGCCGTCATGGTCTGCATCGAGCCGTGCTCGGCCGCCTACGTGCTGGACGGGACGATGCGCTCCTCGGTGGTGAACAGCCTGTTCGGCGACGGCTCGGCCGCGGTCGCCCTGATGGCCTCCGAACAGCCGGACGACCGGGGGCCGGCCCGGGCCCGCACGACGGCCGGCCACCCGGCGCTGCTGCGCTTCTCCAGCTGCATCATCCCGGAGGCCTCCGGCGCGATGCGCTACGACTGGGACGACGCCCAGGGGAAATTCAGTTTCTACCTCGACCCGGAAGTCCCCTACGTCGTCGGCGCGCACGCGGAGATATCGCTCGACCGCCTGCTCGACGGAACCGGACTGAGTCGCTCCGACATTTCCCACTGGGTGGTCCATTCCGGCGGGAAGAAGGTCATCGATTCGGTCCGGGTGAATCTCGGACTGACCCGCTGGGACGTCCGGCACACCACCGGGGTCCTGCGCGACCACGGAAACCTCTCCAGCGGCTCTTTCCTGTTCTCGTACGAACGCCTGGCGGCCGAGGGCCGCGCGAAGTCCGGTGAATTCGGCGTCTTCATGACGATGGGTCCCGGATCGACCATCGAAATGGCCCTGGTGGGCTGGTGACGGAAGGAAGGACGGCCGGATGAACGAGAACCCCGACCTCACACAGCTCCCCGACGGGCTCGGCCTCATGGTGCGGATCGACGGGACGCGGCCGCTGGCCGAACTCACCGCGCTGCTGAACTCGGTCTGCGACGAGGTGGAGAACCGCGGCGAGAAGTCCGTCGTGGTGCTGCG
Organism: Kitasatospora sp. NPDC023176; assembly: GCF_055560495.1. Lineage (NCBI taxonomy): Bacteria > Bacillati > Actinomycetota > Actinomycetes > Kitasatosporales > Streptomycetaceae > Kitasatospora > Kitasatospora sp. NPDC023176. The sequence goes on from NZ_JBVHIP010000003.1 coordinate 48,247, forward strand.
GCTGGACGCCACCCCGGCCGACGTCCGGGCCTGGCCCGGCGCCGTCGCCATCCAGCAGGTCAACCGCTGGGAACGCGCGGTGCGCCGGCTGGAGCGCCTCACCGCGATGACCATCGCCGCCGCCCGCGGCGCCTGCGGCGGCCCCGCCCTGGACCTCCTGCTCGCCGCGGACTTCCGGATCGGCGCACCGGACCTGCTGCTGATGCTGCCCGTCAACGACGGCCACTTCTGGCCCGGCATGTCGGTCTACCGGCTGGTCCGGCACCTGGGCCTCGCCAAGGCCCGGCAGATCGTCATCTGGGGCAACGACATCTCGGTCGACCGGACCCTGGAACTCGGCCTGATCGACCAGATCAGCGAGGACGTCGCCGAGGCCGTGCACACCGCGACGGTGCTGATGGGCCGGATCTCGGACCAGGAACTGACCATCCGCCGCCTGCTGCTGCTGGAGGCCGGCTCCGCGGACTACGACGACGCCGTGGGCGTGCACCTGGCCGCCTGCGACCGCGAACTGCGCAGGCTGCGGCAGGACGCCTCCGCCGCGACGCCGGGGAGCACCCAGCGATGACCGCCGCACCGCCGGCCGGCCCGGACCACGCCCCGCCCGCCCTCACCGGCGACCTCGCCGACGACACGGCCGCCCTGGCCCGGTACGCCCGGGCCGGGGAGGAGGTGCTCGCCGCGCTCCCGGCCCGGGCCGGGCGCGACGCCGCCCAGCAGCACCGCGCCGACGCCGTCCACGCCGCCGCCCGCACCGCCCGCCGGGCCTTCCTCGCCCGCCACACCGACGCGGTGTACGGCCTGCTCACCGACGGCCTGACCCGCCGCCCCCGGCTGCCCGCACTCCTCGACGCCGCCGCCGAACGCTTCCCCGGGCTCGTCCCGGACCGCGCCCGGATGGACGCCGAACGGGCCCGCGTCCAGGCGGACAAGGAGGGCCGGGAGATCGACCAGGGCGTCTTCTGCGCCGCCGTGCTGCGCTCCCGCACCGCGGGCCCGCACCTGATCGAGAGCATGCTGGCCCCCACCCCGCGCGCCCTCGACCTGCTCGACGACTTCCGGGTCAAGGGGCGCGTCGACCTCGACTCCGTGGTGGTCGAACGCCGGGACACCGCCGCGCACGTCACCTTCCACAACGCCCACTGCCTGAACGCCGAGGACAACGGGCTGATCGCCGACGTCGAGACCGCCGTCGACCTCGCCTTGCTGGACGACCGGGTCCGGGTCGGGGTGCTGCGCGGCGGCCCGGTGGACCACCCCCGCTACCAGGGCCGGCGGGTGTTCAGCGCGGGCATCAACCTCAAGGACCTGCGCAACGGCGCCATCTCCTTCGTCGACTTCCTGCTCGGCCGGGAGCTGGGCTACCTCCACAAGATGGCGCGCGGGCTGCTCACCGACCCGGCACCCGGCGCGTGGTCCGACCGTACGGTCGCCAAGCCGTGGGTCGGCGCGGTCGACTCCTTCGCCATTGGCGGCGGGATGCAGCTGCTGCTGGTCCTCGACCGGGTGATCGCCGAGACCGACGCCTACTTCAGCCTCCCCGCCGCGGAGGAGGGCATCGTCCCCGGGCTGGGCAACCTCCGGCTCACCCGGCTCACCGGCGGACGCCTCGCCCGCCAGGTGATCCTCGGCGGGCGCCGGATCGAGGCCACCGACCCGGAGGCCCGGCTGCTGTGCGACGAGGTGGTCCCCGCCGAGGGCATGGCGGAGGCCGTCGAGCGCGCCGTACGGGAGCTGGGCGCCCCCGCCGTGGCCGCCAACCGGCGGATGCTCAACCTGGCCGAGGAGCCGCTCGACCTCTACCGGGAGTACCTGGCCGAGTTCGCCGTCGCCCAGGTGGAACGGGCCTACAGCCCGGACGTCCTCGCCAAGGTGGAGCGCCGCTGGCAGCGGTCACGGTCCCGGGGGTGAGCGGCGCCGTGGTGCGACTGACCGCCTCCTCGCTGCACGCCTCGCTCCGGGAGCCCGTGCTCGGGTCGATCGGCTTCCTCAACGAGGTCATGGGCCGCTACCCGGACGCCATCTCCTTCGCCCCCGGCGCCCCCCACCCGGACCTGCTGCGGGACCTGGCCCCCGAACGCTACGTCGACCGCTTCCTGGAGCACCTCGTCCGGGACTGCGGCCACACCCCGGAGCGGGCCCGGCGCCTGCTCTACGAGTACGGGCCCAGCCGCGGCCTGGTCAACGGCATCGTCGCCGCGGCGCTGCGCCGCGACCAGGGCATCGACGCCGCCGAGGCGGCCGTCGTGGTGACGGTCGGCGCCCAGGAGGCCATGTTCCTGGTGCTCCGGGCGCTGTTCGCCGGCCCGGCCGACCTGCTGGCCGTCGCCAACCCGTGCTTCGTCGGCATCACCGGCGCCGCCCGGCTGCTGGGCGTCGACCTCGTCCCGGTCGACGAGACCCCGCTCGGGATCGACCTCGACGCCCTGGAGGCGGAGTGCCGGGCCGCCCGCCGGGCCGGGCGGCGGATCCGGGCCTGCTACGTGGCGCCGGACTTCTCCAACCCGGGCGGCAGCCGGATGTCGCTGCCGGTCCGCCACCGGCTGCTCGAACTCGCGGACCGGGAGGACTTCCTGGTCCTGGAGGACAACGCCTACGGGTTCACCGCGACGCCGGGGACGGAACTGCCGCCGCTGAAGGCGCTCGACCGGAACCGGCGGGTGGTGCACATCGGCACCTTCGCCAAGGTGGCCTTCCCCGGCGCCCGGGTCGGCTACGTGGTCGCCGACCAGCCGGTGGCGGGGGCGGACGGCTCCGAGACCCTGCTGGCGGACGAACTCGCGGCCGTCAAGAGCATGGTCACCGTCAACACCTCCCCGGTCTGCCAGGCGATCATCGGCGGGATGCTGCTCGAACACGGCGGCTCGCTGGTGGAGTTGAGCCGGCGCAAGGCCGCGCTCTACCAGCGCAACCTCACCCACCTCGCCGAGGCGCTGGACCGGCACCTCGCCGGGCCGCTGCCGAGCGGGATCGGCTGGAACCGGCCGGAGGGCGGGTTCTTCCTGCGCATGACGCTGCCCGTGCCGGCCGATACCGCCCTGCTGGAGGTCTCGGCGGCCGAGTACGGCGTGCTGTGGACCCCGATGGCCCCGTTCCACCTCCGCGGCGGAGGCGACCGTCAGCTGCGGCTCTCCTGCAGCTACCTCGATCCCGAGCAGATCGAGACCGGCGTCCGGCGGCTGGCCGAGTTCCTGCGGAAGGAGATCCCATGACCCGCCCCACCGTCCTGCCCCCGATGCTGCCCACCGTGCGCGCCCGCCCGTTCGACCCGCCGGAGGAGCTGGCCGGGGACCGCGCGCACGAGCCGATCCGCCGGCTGCGCTACCCGGACGGCCACATCGGCTGGCTGGTGACCAGCCACGCCCTGGCCCGGAGCGTGCTGGCCGACCCCCGGTTCAGCGCCCGCTCCGAGTTCAAGCGGGCCCCGGTGGCCCGGCCGAGCGCCGACCCGTTCTACGGCCGTACCGCCCTGCCGGGCTGGCTGGTCGACATGGACGCTCCCGAGCACACCAGGATCCGCCAGCGGCTGGCCGGCCGGTTCACCGCCCGCAAGATGAAGGACCTGCGACCGCAGCTGGACCGGGTCGTCGACGAACACCTCTCGGCCATGGCCGAGTCGACGCCGCCCGCCGACCTGGTCGAGCGGTTCGCCCTGCCCGTCCCCTCGCTGGCGATCTGCGAACTCCTCGGGGTGCCCTACGCCGAGCGGGCCGCCTTCCAGCGCAACAGCGCGACCCTGTTCAGCCTGGACGTCTCCGAGGCGCAGGCCGCCCTGGCGATGGACCAGCTGGACTCCTTCCTGCGCGAGCTCACCGAGCACAAGCGCGGCCGCCCGGACGACGGCCTGCTCAGCGTCCTCGTCGCGGACGGCACCCTGAGCACCGAGGAGATCGCCGGCGTCGGCGTGCTGCTGCTCACCGCCGGGCACGAGACCACGGCGAGTTCGCTCAGCCTCGGCGCCTTCGCCCTGCTGTCGCACCCCGAGCAGCTGGCCGCGCTCACCGGGGACCCGTCGCTCGCCGACAACGCGGTGGAGGAGTTGCTCCGCTACCTGACGATCTTCCACTTCGGGGTGCCGCGCACCCCGCTGGAGGACGTCGAGCTGGCCGGACGCTCGCTGCGGGCCGGGGAGTCCGTCACCGTCTCGCTGTCGGCCGCCAACCGGGACCCGGCCCAGTTCGCCGACCCCGACCGGCTGGACCTCACCCGCCGGGCCACCGGCCACCTCGCCTTCGGGTACGGGATCCACCAGTGCCTCGGCCAGAACCTGGCCCGGGTCGAGATGCGGATCGCCTTCCCCGCCCTGTTCCGGCGCCTGCCCGGGCTCGCGCTGGCCGTTCCGCCGGGCGAGGTCCCGCTCTCCACCGACATGGGCTTCTACGGGGTGCACCGGCTCCCGGTCACCTGGTAGCCCCGCAATCCTCAACCCTCAACCCTCAGCCCCCAACCCGCCAGCCGCGAGGAGGAAACGTGCACCTCACCGTCGACCCCGGCGTCTGCGTCGGCTCCGGGCAGTGCGCCCTGGCCACGCCCGAGGTCTTCGACCAGGACGACGCGGACGGCACGGTCGTGCTGCTGGACGCCCGGCCGGCCCCGGCGCTGCACGACGCCGTCCGCGACGCCGTCAGGAACTGTCCCGTCCAGGCCATCTCGGCCACCGACCAGTGAGGGGAACCATGCCCGGCACCACCATCTCGGCCATCGGCCACGCCTGCGGCGAGGCCCGCAAGGTGTCCGAACTGGCCGGGACGACGACCGCGGACATCGCTCCGCTGGTCGCGGAGATCGTCCACTTCCGGGAGAGCCGGCAGGAGATCTGGGAGCTGGCGGTGGAGGCCGCCGAGCAGAGCCTCGCCGCCGGTGCCGGCCCGCCCGGCCTGGTGGTCTACGTCAGCGAGAACGACCCCGACACCACCGGCTCGCTGGCCCGGATCACCGACCGGCTCGGCCTGGCCTCGGTGGAGCACCTGGCGCTGTCCGGGCAGGACTGCGGCAACCTCGTCCCGGCTGTCCGGGTGGCCTCCGACGCGCTGGCCGCGGGCCGCTGCGAACGCGTCCTGCTGGTGCTCGCCGACCGGACGGCGGACCGGCACCGGATCATGGCCAGCGGTCTGTCGGTGTTCAGCGACGGCGCGGCCGCCTGCCTGCTCACCACCGGTCCCGAGCCGGCCGGCCCCCGGTTCCGGGTGGCGGCGACCGGCACCCGGACGGCCGTGCGGCCGGCCGCCGTCGACCCGGCCGAGGACGGCATCCTCTCCACCGTCCGGCTCGCCTCGGAGGGCGTCGCCGCACTGCTGGACGGGCTCGGCCGCGGCCGCGAGGACTTCCGGCACGTGGTGCTGCCGAACTACCGCCCGGCGGCGCAGAAGTTCCTGCTGGCGGCGATGCGGATGCCCGCGGACAAGCTGCTGCTCGGCCCGGTCACCGAACTCGGGCACTGCTTCTCGGCCGACCTCCTGATCACCCTGCAACGGCGCGCCGCGGCCGGTGAACTCGCCCCCGGCGAGCTCCTGTTGGCCGCGGTGAGCGGGCCGTACTCCTGGTCCACGATGGCACTGGAGTACGCCGACGGCCGGTAGTCCGGCGCCCGAACCGGCCTCGAACTCCCCTCCAGGAACAGGGAGTTCGAGGCCGCTCGGCGTCACGACTCAGAGCGGGTGGCCGGCCGACTCCCGGACCAGCGCCCGGGCGAGGGTGCGCAGGGTGCACGGCGAGTCGAAGTGCCAGCGCCGCAGGCCGGTCAGGCCGCGGCGGCGCAGGCTCTCCACCACCGAGGGCGCCAGGATCGCCCGGCCGCCGGCCGCCGTGTAGGTGAGCGCCAGGGTGGCCGGTTCGAGGCCCTGGGTCTCCCACAGGGCCGCCAGCAGCTCCCGCTCCGGCTCGGTCTCCGCGCCGAGCACCGGCAGGGCGTGGCCCGGCACCCAGTCGGCGCCCTCGGCGAGGTCCGCCAGGCCGCGCCCGGTGGCCCGGGTCTTGGAGGCGTCGGTGAGCCGGTAGCGGTGCGGGGCGACCAGGTCGACGCTGTCGTGCAGCAGCGACCGGACGTGCTCGTGCACGTCGAACAGACAGGCCGACTCGTCCAGGGCCAGCTGCGCCACGATCTCGTCGGCCTCCACCGTCACCGCGGCGTCGAGCACCCCCGGGACGGCGCCGACCACCCGGGCGACGGCGCCCAGGTCGACCCAGGCCCCCTGCACCAGCAGCGAGTCCGTGGCCAGCCGGTAGCCCTCGGGCAGGATCGCGCGGGCGCCGAGCAGCGGCTCGTCCGGCTGTTCGTCGATCAACCGGATGAACCGGGGCAGCAGTTCACCCATGGTGTGGATGAGCGGCGCGGGGAACATCACGGTGTCGATGTCGAAGTCGACCGAAACCGTGGCGTCGTCGACGTAGACCCACAGGGCGGTGGTCCAGTGGCTGTCGTCCGGGCGCCACTCGTCGGTGCGGGTCACCTCCACCGGCGCCCCGCCGCGCTCCCCGTCCGGGGCGCTCTCCCCGGGCTGCGAGGGCCCCTGGAAGTTGAAGTACAGCCCCCGTACGGTCGCCACCCCGCGCCGCTCCGCGAGGCGCGCCCGGGAGTCCAGCGAACGCATGCCCAGGCGCAGGTCCTCGGCGTAGACCCGCAGCAGGGTGGCGGAGGCGTCGGCCAGGGACTCGGCGAAGGTGCGGTCCTCGGCGAAGTCCAGCACCACCTCGACCGTCCGGGCGAGGTCGTCGATGCTGTCGTCGGTGGGCAGCCGGTGGCCGGCGGCGTTGCCGAACATGATCCGGGGGATCCCGGAGTGGCGCGAGAACAGCCAGCCGAGGGCGTGCATCAGGACCATCGCCCGGGACACCCGGTGCCGCCGGCAGATCCGGTCGATGATCGGCAGCAGGCCGGCGTACCTGGTCGAGGAGATCACGAACCGCGGCCCGTCCGTCTCCCGTTCCGCGGCGGGCACCAGCAGTTGGGGCACCAGGCCGCGCGGGTCGGGGCTGTGGTCCTCCCGCTCGGGCGCGTGGGAGTGCACCTTGTCGGCGGCCACCCGGTCGAGCGGGTGGGTGATCCGCAGCCGCGGTTCCTCCGTGCCCCGGCAGAGCGCCAGGAACTGCTCCCGGAGGTTCTGGGTGCCCGAGCCGTCGATGATGACGTGCTCGAAGATCAGGGCCAGCGCCCGGACTTCGCCGTCCTCCACGAACAGCCGCGCGGACCAGGGCGGCCGCATCAGGATCGAGCCGCCGACCAGCGGGTGCACCCCGGCCAGGTCGCCGAACTCGTCCAGGGTGTCCAGATCGGCGACGGACACCGGCAGCCGCAGGCCCTCCATGCCGTAGACCAGTTGGACCGGCAGGTTGTCCGGGCCCAGCGCGATCGCGGTCCGGAGGCTCTCGTGCCGTTCCACGAGCACCGTCAGGGCCTCGGTCGCCGTGTCGACGGAGATCCCGGGCGGGAGCTCCCACAGCTTGGACCAGGCGATGTCGAACGCGCCCTGTTCCCGCCAGTAGATCCTCAGCCACCAGCGGGTCTGCAGCGTGGTGAGGGGGCCGCTTCGCTCCACCAGACTCAACTTCTCCACACCTCCATGAACCGTTCGCGGGGCGCGGCCTCGGTCGGGCCGGCCTCAGGACTCCGGCGTGCCGGTCTCCCGCCGGGCCGCCCGGACGGCGGCGTTGATGTCCTCGTAGTCGTCCTCGTAACTGCCGTTCAGGAGCACGTGGCCCACGCCGGCGCGCAGGTAGTCGGCGAGCCGGGCGCCCACCTCCTCGTAGTCCCCCACCAGGAAGGGGGCGCTGGCCCGGCCGCTGCGGAAGGCCCCCAGCCAGTACGGGTCCGGGGCGGATCCGGGGGGCCGCTCCGGCTCCTCGGCCACCGCGTGCACGGCCATCTGCCGCGACCACGCGTTCTGCGAGACGGTCTTGAGCAGCGTCTCCTGCCGGCCCTGCCAGGACTCCGGGAACCGCTTGCCGGCCGTCGCCCAGGCCTCCTCCGCGACGGGCTTGGCGAGGATGCCGATCCGGATCCCGATCTCGCCGGTGTAGCCGTCGGCCAGCAGCGGCTCCAGGAAGGTCTCCTCCCACTCCGGGAAGCGCGCGGGGTGGGTGACCACCACGTCGGCGATCTCCCGGGCCACGCCGAGGCTGGCGGGCGAGGAGCCGGCCACGAACAGCTTGCAGCGGGACAGCACCTCGGGCCTCGGCTCCAGGCTGAACCGCTCGAAAGCGTAGTAGGTGCCCCGGGTGTCGACCTCCTCGCCGTGCAGCAGCGCCCGCAGCACCCGGCCGTACTCGCGCATCCGCTCGTAACGCTCGTCGTGGGTCAAGTGGTCGCCGGTGCGCCGCAGTTCGTCGTCCCGGGCGCCGGCCACCAGGTTGAAGTGCACCGGGCGGCCGTACAGCGCGGCATACGCCGCCGCCATCGCCGCGGCGGTGTGCGGGGGCACCGAGGACGGCTGGACGGCGATCAGCGGGACGAGTCCGCCGGTGACCGATCCCAGGTAGCCGGCCACCAGCCAGGGGTCCACCTCGTGGAGGTTGTGCGGAACGAGGATGCCGCCCCAGCCCGCGCGCTCGCAGGCCGTGGCGGTCTCCCGTACCCGGGTGAGGAAGTCCTGTGCGAGCACCTGGTGCTCACTCGTCGATTCCGGAGTGACCGAGTAGAGCTGCACGATCGCCGCCTTCGATGCCGTCCGCGGAACCGTTGCCGCGGTTCAGGGTGGTCACCATGGGGTGGGCCGGTGGGTGTGCCGGGCTTCGCGCCCTCGGGCGCTGGTCCTGGGGCGCTGGTCCTCGGGCGCTGGCCCTCGGAGGCTGGTCCTGGGGCGCTGGTCCTCGGGCGCTAGCCGATGCCGAGGACGCCGGTCGGGTCGTTGCTGCTGCCCTGCGGCCGGAGGTCCTCAGGGTCCACGTAGTCGCGGACGCGGCGGATCAGGGTCGTGCTGTTCTGGCCGAACCGGTGCGGCTCGCGGAGGCTGGTGATCTCCAGCCGGCCGCCCTCCCGGCCCCGGAGGGATTCCAGGTAGCGCAGCACCGCGCGGCCCTCCGGGTAGGTCATCAGGTAGTGGGCGGCGAAGAACCCGCCGGCCGGGTTGATGAGGTCCCAGTACTCGCGGACGAAGGCGAGGGTGTCCCAGGTGTCGATCCAGGCGAAGTCGACCAGGCCGAAGGCGTCCCGGACCTTGTCGGCCGAACCGCGCAGGTCGCCCTCGATGATCCGGCAGACGCCGGACAACTGCAGCTCGTCCATGACCTTGAGCGCCCGGGGGGCGGAGGAGGTCGGGTCCGTCATCCGGTCGATGCAGATGAGCTCGGGCTCATAGGGCTCGTCGTAGTAGGCGGCGTGGGCGAGCGGCTGGACCTCGGCGGCCTCCGGGCTGCCGAGCAGGGCCCGCTCCGCCTCCCAGGACTCCTTGTTGTCCTTGAGGGCCTTGGCCAGGAAGGGGGTGGTGTACCCCATGCCCACTTCCAGGACGCGCTGCGGCCGCAGCGTCCGGATCAGCCAGTAGAGCAGCGGGGCGGTGGAGTCGGTTCCCATCTCGGGGACTTGGAGGGACTTCACGGTCGCGGCGAACGCGTCATCAATCATGAAACACCTACCGTCGGTTGCCCTGTGCGGGGGGAGGGAGTGAGGTGGATTGACCTTCGGACTGTAGCAGTCGACCCAGGCACCCCGAGGGCGGAAACGGCACACATGGTTCACATACGGCTTGATCGAGCCACATCAAGCCGAATTGACATCCCGTCAGGCATTCCGACCACCCCGCCACTCCCGTACCGCCGGTCGGAGCCATACCGACCAGGTCAGCACCGAGCACGCCAAGTAGGCCACCAGGAAGGCGAGATACGCGGTGTCACCGTTGGGACTGGAGAGGCGATCCGCACCCCGCTCCGGGTGGTTCGCGCGCTCCGGCCCGAACTCCCCCTCCGGTGCCACTTCCTGGGCCTCGCGCAACCGTCCCTCGACCAGTCCCTGGCCCGACGCGCGGGCACCCGACCGGTCCTGAGCCCGCGGCTGCTCGGCACCGGATGCCACCACCGGGTCGGCCTGCCCGCCGCGCTCACCTCGCCCCGCCCTCGGCCCCCAGCCGCTACTCGCCGACGCCGCCCGCACCGCACGGCTCCTCGCCACCCGCTTCGGCCGCCCCGCGCCCGTACGCGGTCGTCGCCCTTCTCTCCGTTCTCTCCGTTCTCGCCCCGGCCGTGCGCCCCCCGCCGACGGGCGCACCGTTGAAGGTGCTGGTCGACGGGGAGCCGGTCGGCACCCTCGTGGTGACCATCGAGGTGGTCTTCGATCTCCAGGGGATCGTGGTCGTCGTCCGCCGGGGCAGGATCGTCGCGGTACGGGCAGGTCACTGCACGGCCACGGCGACGCTGGCCGTCGAACAGATCACGGTGGCGAGCCGTCAGGGGCAGTTCGACCTGCCGGGCGGGGTGCGGTGGCGCAGGGGCATGCAGCTGCGGCCCTGCCCGCCGCCCCCGCCCGGCTCACCGGCCGACCGGCCGACCGGCCGACCGGCTGACGGCTGACGGCTGACCGCTGACGGCTGACCGGCCAGGAAGGCAGCCGGCCTACTCCACCCGCCGCTCCCGCCCGACCGCGCCGATGAAGCCCAACAGCCGCTCGTTCACCAGCTCCGGCTGCTCCAGGTTCAGCCCGTGCCCGGCCCGGTCCACGATCTCCGCCCGCACGCCCGGGATCAGCCCGGTCACCCGCTCCACCACCTGACGCGGCCGCAGCAGCGCGCTGCGCCGGCCCACCAGCACCAGCACCGGCAGCTCGATCGAGCCCAGCTCCTCGTCCGTGAACGGCCGGGCCGGCGGGCGGCTGGACGGCTTGTAGCTGCGCATGGCGAGCATCAGCGGGGCGATCATCTCGCGCGGCGCGCTGAGCGCCGGGTTCGCCAGCAGCCGCCCGACCGCCGGGCGCAGCGGTCGCGGAGCCAGCATGCCGAACAGCCCGCCGATCATGTGGGCGTAGAACCGCGCGGGCACCTTCTCGATGCCGCCCGGGTCCAGCGGCGCGACGGAGGCCAGCCGCTCCGGCCCGTGGACGGCCTGGTTGAGCGCCAGCCAGCCGCCGTACGAGACCCCGACCAGGTGCACCCGCTCCAGCCCGAGCCCGGCCAGCACCTCCCCCAGCCACGCCGCGTTCTCCGGCGACCCGGCCGCGACGGCGCGCTGCACGCTGCGGCCGGGGTCGTCCAGGGTGTCGATCGCGTACACCGGGTGGTGCTCGCCGAGGGCGGCGATCTGCGGGTACCAGTTGGACGGGTGCCCGGCGTGGCCGTGCAGCAGCACGATCGGCTCACCCTCGGTGGGCCCGTAGTGGTGGACGTGGACGGTGCCGTAGCCGGTCTCGACGTCCAGCTCCCGGCGCGGGCTCGGCCAGAGCCCCATCGCCCGGTCGTACGCATCGAGGAACTTCGTCCGGGCCGCCTCGCTGGCGAAGTGTCCGACGCTGGTCCTGGTCATGATCCCTCCCGGTTTTGATGGTATGGTTGTACCACAAAAACATCCGGAAGGAACCCGATGCCCAAGCTGGTCGATCACGAGGAGCGACGGGCCCACATCATCGACGCCCTGCTCCGCTCGGCGGCGAACAACGGCCTCCACTCCGTCACCATGCGCTCCGTGGCCGCCGAGGCCGGCATCTCCGTCCGGCTGGTCCAGTACTACTTCGACACCAAGGAACAGCTGCTCCTGGCCGCCATGACCCGCCTCGCCACCCGCATGGGCGAACGCGTCCAGCACCGGGTCCGGGCGAGCGGCGCCGGCACCGACCCGCGCCGCATCATCGAGGCCGTACTGCTCGAAGCCGTCCCCACCGACGAGGAGAGCCGGGCCTTCCACCTCATCTACACCGAGTACGCCGTACTCTCCGTCACCGACCCCGCCCTCGCCGGCCGGTCCTTCCTCGCCGCCCCCGACGAGATGGAAGCCTTCCTCACCGCCCACCTCACCGCCGCCGGCGCCGCCGACCCGCGCCAGGAGGCCGTCATCCTGCTGGCCGTCTCCGCCGGCCTCGGCCTCAGCGTCCTCCTCCACCAGCGGACGGCCGAGGACGCCACCGCCGTCCTGCGGTACCACCTGGGCCGCCTCTTCCCCGGCTAGGCATCCGGGGCACCGGAGTCACGGCGTGGACGTCACTCCGGCTTCGGCGGCGGCTTCGGAGCCCGGTGCCGTCGGGCGGGTGCGCTCGGCCCAGGCGGCCACCGGCGGGCCGGCGGCGCCCAGGGCGGCGAAGAAGACGCCGAGGAGCAGCCAGCCCGGGCTTCCGAGGGTGAGCACCGCCCCGGTGAGGATCACCGGGGCGAGGGCCTGGCCCGCGCCGAAGCCGATGCCGAACAGGCCCTGGTACTGCCCCTGGGCGTGGTCGGGCGCCAGGCCGAAGCCGAGCGCGTAGCCGGCCGAGGACTCCCACACCTCCCCGACGCTGTGCACGCACACCGCGAGGACGGCCAGCACCGGCGCGACCCAGGCGGGCACCTCGGCCGTCAGCGCCATCAGCGGGCAGCTGACCAGGAACAGCAGCCCGGCCAGCCGGAACGCCCGCCCGCCCTGCCGCGGGGTCTCCACCCCGGCGCCGAGCCGGCTCTGCAGCAGCGCGCAGACGCCGCTGTTGGTCGCGTAGACCGCCGCCACCGTCCAGCGCGGGGCGTCGGTGTGGGCGCTCAGCCAGATCGGCAGCAGCAGCGAGACGGTCTGGTACTGCAGCCCGATGGCGCTGTACAGCGCCACGAAGGACACGTACGGCCGGTCGGCCAGCACCGACCACCGCCGGTGCTCCGCGGGCCGGGGCAGCGGACGGTAGTTCGGGACGGCCAGGAACGCGATCAGTCCCGCACCGGCGAAGCTGGCGGCGTTGGCGAGGATCAGCGCGGTGTAGGCGGCGCGGGTGTCCAGCTGGATGGCGACGGCCGCGCCCAGGGTGCCCGCGACCACGCCGAGGTTGACGAAGGTACGGAGCCTGGCCCGGAACGCCGCCGGCTGCTCCCCGCCGACCCGAGCGATCAGCGCCCCGCCCGCCGCGCCGGCCGCGGTGGCGGCCAGCCGGTCCAGGGTGGCGACGAGGGCGAACGCGAGCCAGCCGTCGATGAGCACGAAGGCCGCCATCGTCACCGCCTGCACGGCCAGCGCCGTCAGCCACACCGTGCGCGGCCCGTACCGGTCGGCCAGGTTCCCCGCCGGTATGCCCGCGGCCAGGCCGCACAGCCCGGCGATCGTCAGCCCGACCCCGACCTGGGTGGCGGGCAGGTGCACCACCAGCGTGAAGTAGAGGATGGCCGCGGTGTTGAACAGCCCGTTGCCGACCCTGCTGACGAAACTCGCGGCGATCAGTGCCCGCTGCGCACCCGCCCCCGTCCCCCTCCTGATCATGACAAGCAGGCTAACAGAGGCCCCTCCTGACCTCCCACGATCAATCCCGGTGCGGCGTACGGCCGATGAGGTGGTCGAACTCCCCCGCCTTGACGCCGCGAAGGAAGGCTCGGAGCCCGTCCGGCGAGGTGGTGATGATGACGTCAGGCTCGTCACTCTCGCGGATCCTGACGCCGCCGTCGGCAGCTCCTGCCAGGTAGATGCAGTTGGCGGTGTCGCCGCTGTACGAGGACTTCTGCCAGCTCTGAACGGCCATGATTGTTCCCGTCTCACATGCTCTGGGCGATACGGCGGACGAGGTCGCGGGAGGCGTCCGGTTTGAGCGCGCTCGCCTCCAACCGGTCCAGGACGGCTCGATACTTGATCAGCTGCGGCTCGGTGTCAATGAACTCGAATCGGTCCCCATCGACCTGCACGCAGTCCAGCCGTGCGACCTCGGCGGCGAAGTACACGATCCCGGCGCCGGAGCTGGGGAAGCTGCCGGTGCCGAACGGGATGACCCGCAAGTCGATGTGCGGGTACTCGCTCATGGTCAGTAGGTATTCCAGCTGATCCCGGGCCACGTCCGGACCACCGAATCCCATCCGCAAAGCGGTCTCGTGGACGACGGCCGTCAACGGAATCGCCTGCTCGCCGTACAACACCGCCTGCCGTTTGATGCGATGGGAAACAAGGTGTTCCACCTCGGGCGGCGACAGGGGAGGCACTACGTCCCGGAAGAGCGCGCGAGCGTGCTCAGCGGTCTGGAGCAGGCCGGGGATGTGAACCACCGTGGCGATCCGCATCGATCGCGTGTGGTGCTCGACCTCCGCCAGGTCGAGCGCTCCGGCCGGGAGGATCTCGCGGTACTCCTCCCACCAGCCCCGGGTGCGGCCGCCGGTCATGCGGGTCAGCGCCTCGATCAGGGCATCGTCCGCGCACCCGTAGAGGCGCGCCAGGGCCCGCACCCGGTCGGCGCTGACGGGGTACCCGCCGGATTCGATGTTGCTGATCCGGGACTGCTGGGTGCCGTGCAACTCCCCGGCCCGCGTGACCGACAACCCTGCCTGTTCGCGCAGCCGGCGCAGCTCCGCGCCGAGCCGTCGCTGCCGGATGCTCGGCGGAATCTTGCTGGGCGGCATCCGATGTTCCTTTCCCTGCTCGCCCTTCACTCCATGGAGTGGAAGTGCCATGAATCTCTTGATGACGGTGGACTACATACTACCGACTCGCTACTTTTGACCCTGCGTCAGCTGACGTTCCACCGCCCGCGCCGGCGCCGGTGGGGCGTCCAACTCCCCTTCACGTAGGAGACTTCCATGACCGCTGCGCCCTCGCCAAACCCCCACATCCCCTTCGACCAGGAGCTGTACGCTCTCGTGCTCGACACCGCACCCCGGCTCTTCGCCGTCGTCCAGGTGTGCGACGAGGGCCACCCGGACGCCGACGGATGGGTCGTGGCCTGGGGGCTCGCCGACCACGCCGGGTCGACGCACGTGATCAGCACCGACGGCCGGGCGCGCCTGACCCTCGCCTCACCCGAGCGCGCCCTGCGTCACTACCCCCAGCAGCCGGGGATCACCACCCGCCTGATCTGGCTCACCCAACCCACCACCGCCGCCCGAGCCGCCTGACCCCGGCCGCTGCACAGGAAGTCGGCCCGTCCGACTCCCTGTGCAGAGGCCGGGACACTCGTCGTCCCGTTCCGCTGCGGCCCCGGCCTACGCCCCGGCCTGCTGGTAGAGCGTCACCAGGAGGCCGTGCACCGGCTCGCCCTCCGGATCCTCCTCCGTCTCGTCGACCAGTGCGGCCAGCGCCTCGGCGAGCCGCGCCGCCTTGGCCGGGCTGAGCCGGAGATGGCGCAGGGTCAGGAGGTGGTCGGCGGGTGAGCGGTCCAACTCCTGGGCGACGGCGCCGAACAGCGCGGCCGTACCCTCGGCCTGCGGTTCGGCGACATGGAGTCGCTCGGCGGTCCGCCGGTAGTACTTCTCGGTGCCGCCGCGCACCCGTCGCGTTCCCGCGGCCTGGACGACCCCCGCCTCGCACAGGACCCTGAGGTGGTGGGAGACGCTGCCCTTGTTCGCTCCCAGCTGTGCGGCGAGCCGGCTGATCGTCGACGGCCGGGTGCTCAGGGCGAAGAGCAGGCGCTGGCGCAGGGGGTGGGCGAGGGCGGTGTGCTGCCGGGGCGTGCTGATCTGCTGGACGCTCTCGTCCGGTTGGTGGCTCACCAGATCAAGCGTTAAGTACGTTTGACGCTTTGGCAAGCCGCTGGTCTACTCCCTCCCATGACCTCCACCACATCGTCACCCGCGCTGGACACCGTCGCCGTCGTCGAGTCGATCGCCGAGCTGGTCCACGAGAACTACGTCTTCCCCGATGCCGCCCGGCAACTGGCGGCCCTGCTGCGGCGCCGGAGTGCCGAGGGCTCCTACCGGGCCGAATCCGCCGAGGAGCTGGCGGAAGCGGTCACCGCGGACCTGCGGTCCGTCAACGGCGACCTGCACCTGGCCCTCAAGCACCACGCCGTGCCGGTGCCGCGTGAGCGGGGCGCGGCGGTACTCGCCGCGATGCGGAGGGACTTCGACGCCTCACTGAGCGGGGTTCCGCGCGTGGAACTCCTGGACCGCGGCGTCGCGGTCCTGGAGATCGGGCCCAAGACGTTCCCGCTGGACTGGGCGGCGCAGCCGCTGGCCGCGGCGCTCTCCCTGGTGGCCCCCGCCCGCGCCCTGATCCTGGACCTGCGCCGCAACACCGGTGGCGACCCGGACACGGTCGCCTTCATCTGCGGCTACCTGCTCGACGGCCGCACCCACCTCAACACCATGCTCTCGCGGCAGGGGGAGGTGGCCAAGCAGTCCTGGACGCCCCCGTACGTACCGGGCGCCCGCTTCGGCGCCGGCAAGCCGCTCTACGTGCTGACGAGTGGAAACACCTTCTCCGCGGCCGAGGAACTCGCCTACGACCTGCAGCAGCTCGGGCGCGCCGAGGTCGTCGGGGAGGCCACCCGGGGCGGCGCGCACCCGCGCGACGGCTGGACGGTGCACCCGCACCTGGAGCTCAGCGTGCCCGTAGCCCGCGCGGTCAACCCGGTCTCGGGCACCAACTGGGAGGGCACCGGCGTCCGGCCCGACGTGCCGTGCGACGCCGAGGCGGCGCTCGACCGCGCGCTGTCCCTGGCCGTGGCGCGCCTGACCTGAGCCCTCGTCCGGATTCCGCGCCTGCGCAGGCGCTCGCGGACGGCGCGTGCCGCGGCAGATCTTCGTGGTGGAGCAGTCCGCCGAGCGCAGGAGCGCGGCCGAGGTGTCCGTGCGGGCCACCGGCCCGTGAGGTGAAGCCGAGGCGCTAGACGGCGACGAAGCGGCGGTTGCCGTCCGCCGCGAGGATGCGGCCGAAGCGCATGCCGGGGAAGTGGGCGGCGACCAGGAGGTCGTCGGTGTCGGCGGCCGCGTCGGCGATACGGTTGCGGGCGGCGGAGGCGGCGACGGGGTCGACGTCCCAGATGACCTGCCAGTCGCGTTCGCTGAACTGGACGACGGAGTGGGCGACGTCGCCGAGCAGCAGCGCGCGGCGGCCACCGCTGGAGACCACGTAGACGGTGGTGCCGGGGGTGTGGCCGGGGACGTGCAGGGCGTCGATGCCGGGAGCGAGGGTGAAGTCGGCGTCGAACAGCTCCAGTTGACCCTCGATCGGAGTGAGCTTGGCGACGGCTTCGGGTCGCGCCGCGTCACCGGTCACGAAGTGCCGCCAGTCGGCCCGGTGGGCGCGGTAGGTGGCGCGGGGGAAGACCGGGCGGCCGTCGACGGCGGCCCAGCCGATGTGGTCGAAGTGGAGGTGGGTGAAGACCACGTCGGTCACGTCGTCGGGGGTGACGCCGTGGGTGGCGAGGGAGTCGAGCAGGAGGCCGCCGCGGTAGTTGCCGTCGTCGTAGGGCCCGACTCCGGCGTCGACCAGGACGGTCCGCTCGCCGCTGCGCACGAGGAAGCCGCCGAGGGGCAGGCCGAGGGTGCCGTCCGGCTCGCGGTGGTGCCCGTGGCAGGCCCACGGGTCGGCGACGCCGGGGCGGGTGAGGATCTCGGCGGCGACTTCGGTGCCCGTTCCGTCCGCGATCGCCAGGACTTCGATGTCGCCGATGTTCATGTCCACCCTTCCGTGGCTGTCCTCAGGTCATCGGCTGCAACCGGTCACTACGCCCGGGGATTCCCCCGGGCAAGGGCCCGCCGCGCCGGGCAGCGCAGCGGGCCCTCGGAGGCTACCGCCGGCCGGCGCCGGCCCGCTCCCGGGCGTCGGTGTCCTCGCCCTGGTCGTCGGAGTCCCCCCAGCCGTCGCTGCGGTCCCGGTACAGCGTGAACCGGTCGTACAGCACCGGTGTCGGCAGCGGGTCGGCGGCCGTGGCGGGCACCGAGTGGTAGTAGGAGACGGTGATGGTGGTGCGGCCGCCGGGCAGCTGCCCCGGGTCGACGTCGAACACGGCGACGCCGTACGGGTACTTGGTGTCCGGGTCGGTGACGGCGGACCAGTGGGCCTTCTCCTTGGCGTCCGGGTCGGCCTTGAAGGTGAGGCGCTGGGTGCGGACGGCGGCCTCGCGGACGCCGTCCTGGTCGGCCGGCAGGTAGACGTCGTCGTGGCCCGCCGTGCCGCCGCCGCCGAGGATCAGGTGGACGGTCCCCTGGGAGGTGTCGATCTGCCGCAGGTCGTCGTCGACGACGGCGGGGGTGAGCAGTCCACCGGGCTCGGTGCCGCGGACGGGGTGGGTGCGCTCGTAGTCGTGGTCGTGGCCGGCCAGTACGAGGTCGACCGAGTAGCGGTCGAGCAGCGGGAGCAGCTTCTCGCGGATGCCCATGTCGCCGCCGTGGCTGGCGGCGGAGCTGGACATCGCGAACTGGTGCAGGTTGACCACGATCCAGTCGACCGCACTGCCGCCCCGGGCCCGGGACAGCAGCCGCTCCAGCCAACGGAGTTGGGCGCCTTCGCTGTAGTCGCTGATGTAGATGGACTGCCCGGTGGCCGGGTCGAGGCTGGCATCGTCCTCGACCGCGATCTCGTTGCCGTCGAGGCTGACGAACAGCACCGAACCGACCTGGAAGCCGTACCAGTTGCCGCAGTGGTCGCGGGTGCCGTTGTCGGGCAGTTCGAAGCGGGTCAGGTAGGACGCGTACCCGAGGTCGCCGCCGCCGGCCTCGACCTCGTGGTTGCCGGGGGCGGGCATCCAGGGCCGGTTGGCGGCGGACTTGGCCATGTTGTTCATGAACGCGTTCCAGGCCTGCGGCTGGAGTTGCGGGTTGTTGTTGGCGTACGCGAGGTCGCCGTTGAGCAGGTGGAACAGCGGGGTGAACTGCTCGACCTGGCGGACGGCGGCGGCACCGTGGATGGACGACTTCTGGAACACGTTGTCGCCGGTGCCGAGGTCGCCGAAGCTGGTGAACCGGAAGGCGGCGCGGCCTCGGGCGGGCGCGGTGCGGAAGGTGCCGCGGACGGGCTGGGCGCCGTCGTGGAGCACCTCGTAGACGTAGGTGGTGTCGGGGCGCAGTCCGTCCAGCCGGGCGTGGTGGGTGAAGGTCTCGACCTGGTTGAGCCCGTCGACGTAGCTGCGGCTGTCGGCGTCGACGCTGTGGCCGGCGCCGCCGCGCGGGGTGCCGATGCGGACCCGGGGGCGGCTGACGGAGGCGGCCGTCGCCCAGGACACGGTCATCTGCCGGGAGGGCTCGTTGCCCCACTGGAGGTGGATCTGTTCCGGTCCGGGGGTGCCGGCGACGGCCGGCTGGGTCCACAGCAGGGTGGAGGCGGGCAGCGCGGCGAGCGCGCCGACCGCCGTACCCGTCCGAAGGACCGTTCTGCGCGAAGGGTGTACCACTGCCGCCTCCTGGGCTCCGAGAATCGCCCAGGAGGCTCCCAGCCGGAGCCCACGGTCACACCAAGACGCACCGTGCGGACGGCGAACGGGAGTTGAACGATGGTCCACACCGGTGAATCCGCCGCCCGGCCCGGCCCGGCAGGCCGACAAGCGAGCAGCCGACAGGCGAGCAGGCCGGCAGGCCAACAGGCCGGCAGGCGACCAGGCCAGCGGGCCAACAGGCTAACAGGCCGGTGCCGGTCAGCGGCCCGCAGCCACCCCCGGCAGACCGGTGGCCACCCCGTCCAGCACGTGCGAGCAGACGCAGTCCCGCTCGGCGGGCAGGGCCTCCAGGGCCTTGAACAGCACCGTGCGCAGCCGGTCGACGTTGCCGGAGAAGACCTCCAGTACCTCGGCGTGGGTGACGCCGTCGCCGGTCTCGATGCCGGCGTCGTGGTCGGTGACCAGGGTCAGGGAGCTGTAGCAGAGGCCGAGTTCGCGGGCGAGGACGGCCTCGGGGTGGCCGGTCATGCCGACCACGGACCAGCCGTTGGTGGTGAACCAGCGGGATTCGGCGCGGGTGGAGAAGCGCGGGCCCTCGATCACCACCAGGGTGCCGCCGTCCACCGGCTCCCAGGCCGCCGAGCGCGCCGCCCCCAGCACCGCCCGCCGCCCGGCCGGGCAGTACGGGTCGGCCATCGACACGTGCACCACCCCGGGCAGCGAGCCGTCCGGCAGCGGCCGCCCGTCGTAGAAGGTCTGCACCCGCCCCGAAGTCCGGTCCACGAACTGGTCCGGCACCAGCAGCGTGCCCGGACCGTACTCCTCCCGCAACCCGCCCACCGCACACGGCCCCAACACCTGCCGCACCCCCAGCGAGTGCAACGCCCACAGGTTCGCCCGGTAGTTGATCCGGTGCGGCGGCACCCCGTGCCCACGCCCGTGCCGCGGCAGGAACGCCACCCGACGCCCGGCCACCTCCCCCACGAACACCGCATCGCTCGGCGGCCCGTACGGCGTCTCCACCCGCACCTCCACCACCTCCTCCAGCAACGCGTACAACCCCGAACCACCGATCACACCCAGCTCGGCCCGCGCGGTTCCCTGATCGATTGTCATCGTCCGTCCGTCCCCTTCGTCGAGTGGCGTTGCGGCCACTCTAGGAGGCGGCGGTGGACGGGGGCACGGCCGGATGGCCGCGGGCCGCCGGGGTGGTGCGGCGCGGCCGAGCGGGTGACTCCTCGGTCGTGTCGGCGGCCACGCGCCCCGTCCGGCATGCGTCGGTTGGAACGCGCCGCCTCCGGGCGGTGCACGCCCTGTCCCCGGACCTGAGAGCCGCCCATGCCTGCCACCGCCCACCTCCGCCGCCTCGTCCCCACCGCGCTCTGCGCCCTCGCCGTCGCACTCGCCGCCCCAGCGGCCCACGCCGCACCCCCGGGCGGCGACCGCGGGACCGACCCCGGCGGGAGGTCGGACGGCGGCCGGTTCGACTGGGCCCGGGTGGCGGACTGCGAGAGCGGCGGCAACTGGCACGTCAACAGCGGCAACGGCTACTTCGGCGGCCTCCAGTTCGACCAGCCCACCTGGCGGGAGAACGGCGGCCTCGCCTACGCCCCGCGCGCCGACCTCGCCAGCCGGGAGGAGCAGATGGCCGTCGCCCAGCACCTGGCCGACCGCCGCGGCCTCTCCCCCTGGCCGGTCTGCGGCTCCCGGGCCGCCGGCGGCCACACCCACCAGAGCTCCAGGCCGCACCAGGAGAGCCGCGGCGAGGAGGCCACCCGCCGCCACGAGCGCGACGCCGTCCAGCCCCCGCCCGCCCCGGGCCCGGCCGAGGACGATCGGTGGACCGTCCGCGAGGACGACACCCTGGACCAGCTCGCCGCCACCCTGAACGTCCCCGGCGGCTGGCCGGCGCTGTACGCGCTCAACCGCGACACCATCGGCGAGGACCCGGACCTCATCCAGCCCGGCCTGGTGCTGCGCCTGCCCTCCTGAATCCCCACCCCGCCGCTTCCGGCGGGAACGCCGACGGCCCGCCCGGTCCCCATGGACCGGACGGGCCGTCGCCGTCGGTTCGGCGGTCAGCCGACGTGGACGCGCGGACGCTTGGTGCGGTCCGGCTCCGCCTCGCGCAGCACCTCGCGGGTGACCGGCGCGACCTCGCCCTGCCCGAACAGGATGAACCGCAGGAACTGGGCGAAGGGGTGGCCCTCGGTCCACTCGAAGTACAGGTGCGGCCGCTGCCCGGTGCGGTCCCGGACGGTGAGCGCCAGGGCGGCGATCGCGTTGGGCACGCTGGAGCTCTGCAGGGCGAGCACCCGGTACCGGCCGTGCAGCACCTCGCCGCGCACGGTCAGCTCGGACTCGAAGTCCGAGGCGTCCCGGACGGTCACCTCGACGAAGACCAGGTCGTCCTCGCCCGGGATGTCGTTGTCGGCACGGATCTGCCGGATCTTGTCGCGGTACTCGGCGACGTCCCGGTTGGTCGGCTCGTTGGCGATCAGGCGCAGCGGGCGGTGGGCGTAGTCGCGGATGAACCGCTCGGCCGTCTCGTCCAGCACCACGTCCGTGACGCGCAGCTCGAAGGCGCGCTTGAGCCGGGAGAGCAGCGAGACCAGGATGATGCCGGCGATGAAGCAGGCACCGATCTTGACACCGTCCGGGCGCTCCATGGTGTTGACCACGGTGGTGTACAGGAAGACCGCCGCGATGGCCCCGAAGGCGACGGTCCAGCCGCGCTGGCGCTTCTTGTAGGCGGCGATGGTGACGGCGATGGCCGCCGAGCTGATCAGGACCAGTACGCCGGTGGCGTAGGCGCCGCCCTGGGCGTCGACGTTGGCGTCGAACAGCCAGGTGATCAGGAAGCCGACGATGGTCAGGACGATCACCATCGGGCGCACGGCGCGGGCCCAGTGCGGGGCCATGCCGTAGCGGGGCAGGTAGCGGGGCAGCAGGTTGAGCATGCCCGCCATGGCGGAGGCGCCGGCGAACCACAGGATGGCGATGGTCGACAGGTCGTAGACGCTGCCGAAGGCGCCGCCCAGGTACTCGTGCGCCAGGAAGGCGAGGGCGCGGCCGTTGGCCTGGCCGCCGCTCTCGAACTCCTTGGCCGGGATGAGCAGGGTGCAGATGAAGCTGGTGGCGATCAGGAAGGTGCTCATGATCACGGCGGCGGTGGTGAGCAGCTTGCGGGTGCCGCGGATCCGGCCGACCGGGTTCGTCTCGGTGTCGCCGGCGTCGCCCTTGATGTGCGGCATCACGGCGACGCCGGTCTCGAAGCCGGACATGCCGAGCGCGAGCTTCGGGAAGACGACCAGCGCGACGCCGATCATCACGAAGACGTTGCCGTGCTGGGTGGTCAGCGCGTTGGACCAGTCGGCGACGACGTGCGGCGCCTGGATGATCTTCCAGATGCCGACCGCGACGACCACCACGTTGAGCGTCAGGTAGACCGCGACGAGCCCCACGGCCAGGCCGATCGCCTCGCTGAAGCCCTTGAGGAAGACGGCGCCGAGCAGGGCGACCAGGATCAGCGTGATCACCATCTGCTTGCCGCCGAGGGCACTGGTCAGGTGCGGGTTCTCGACCAGGTGGGCGCTGGCGTCGGCGGCCGAGAGGGTGATCGTGATGATGAAGTCCGTCGCCGCGAAGCCGAGCAGGGCGAGGACGAACAGCTTGCCCTTCCAGAACGACAGCAGCCGCTCCAGCATCGCGATCGAGCCCTCACCGTGCGGGCTCTCCTGGGCGACCCGCCGGTAGACCGGCAGCGCGCCCAGCAGCGTGACGAGCACCAGCACGATCGTGGCGATCGGCGACAGCAGGCCGGCCGCGAGGGCGGCGATGCCCGGCTGGTAGCCGAGCGTCGAGAAGTAGTCCAGACCGGTCAGGCACATCACGCGCCACCACGGCTGGCCCGTGTGCGCAGCGTGATCGGCGTCGGCGGCGGAGTCCCCCGACTCCGCGCTGTCCTCCCGCGCCTTCGCGGCGGCGTCCTTGGCGGCCTTCTCCGGGGACATGTCCTCCAGGAGCCAGCTGCGGAGCCGTATTCGCGCCGACGACGGATCCTCCGTCGTCGCCTCCGTCGAACCCGACGAAACCACCTTGCACCTCTTGATTAAAGACCCCGTAAAAGCGCCGTCGGGCGACGGCAGTGCGCCAGGCTATGCGACCGGCGTTAAGGAGGCGTCATCGGCCCGCGTTAAGAAAACGTCATGGCCGCGCAGGTCGGGACGGGTGGCACGGTGCGGCGGGGCCGGTGCCGAGGCGGTGCGGCGGACCACCGCCCCGGCGTCTCGGATCCTGGACGGGGTTACGCCTGGTAACCGAGAACGGTCATCATGCCGGTCTCCGAGTGGTAGACGTTGTGGCAGTGCACCATCCACAGCCCCGGGTTGTCGGCGTCGAAGTCGACCGTCAGGGTCGTGCCCGGCAGCACGACCGCGGTGTCCTTGCGCGGGCCGTCGGCGCCCAGCGCGAAGGTGTGCCCGTGCAGGTGGACGGGGTGCCACATGGCGGTGGTGTTGCGGAACTCCAGCCGCACCCGCTCCCCGGCCGCGACCGGGTGGCGCTGCGCCGGGTCGTACTTCCGGCCGTTGAACGCCCAGTCGGCCTTCGCCATGCCGCCGGTCAGCTCCAGCAGGACGGTGCGGTCCGGCGCCCTGGCGGGCAGCCGGACGCTCCGGTCGGCCTTCAGCCGGGCGGCGGTCAGCAGCCGGCCGTCCAGCTCGGCCGGGCGCGTCGAGGCGTCCGGCGCGGCGCCGCCGCCGGTGCGCAGCACGGCCAGCGCGCCGGCGTTCTTGCCCTCGGCCAGGGCGGTCAGCGGGAAGACGCCGTCCTGGGCGGTGACCAGCACGTCGTAGCGCTCGCCCATGCCGAGCAACAGCGCCTGGGTGGTGGCCGGTTCGACCGGGAAGCCGTCGGTGTGGGTGACGGTCAGCTCGTGGCCGCCGAGGGCGACCCGGTAGGCGGTGTCGCCGCCCGCGTTGATCAGCCGGATCCGGATCCGGTCCCCGGGCTTGGCGGTGAAGGTCTCGGGGGCGCCCGGGAGGCGGCCGTTGACCAGGTGGAACGGGTGGGCGACGTCACCCGCGTCGCCGCCGAGCAGCGGGCTGGTGGCGCCCATCAGCATCCGGGACGGGCCGCTCGCCCCCGCACTCGACGCGTCGGGCGTGCCAGACATACCGGACATGCCTGGCATGGTGTGGCCGGAGTGACCCATCCCGCCCCTGCCCCGGGCGAGTTCGGCGAGCACGGCGTCCGGGGTGCTGCCGTCGACCCCGTCCACCCAGTCGTCCAGGACGACGACCCACTCCCGGTCGTAGCGCAGCGGCTCCTTCGGGTCCTCCACGATCAGCGGCGCGTACAGGCCGCGGTCCTGCTGGACGCCGGAGTGCGGGTGGAACCAGTAGGTGCCGGGGCGGGAGAGGGCGAAGCGGTAGTCGAAGGAGGCGCCCGCCCGGACCGCCTCCTGGGTCAGGCCGGGCACGCCGTCCATGTCGTTGCGCAGGGCGAGGCCGTGCCAGTGCAGCGAGGTGGGCTGCGGCAGGTGGTTGGCGAGGGTGAGGGCGAGGGTGTCGCCGACGGTGGCGCGCACCTCCTGGCCGGGCAGGCGGTCGCCGTACGCCCAGCTGCGGACGGTGCGGCCGCCCAGGTCGAGGGTGGTCTCGGTGGCGGTGAGCGCGACCTTGCGCTCGGGCCCGGGCTTGCGCCCGGCCTCGGCGGCGGCGACCTCGGGGCCGTTCGGGGCGACGAAGCCGGCGGGGGCGGAGGGGGCGGAGGGGACGGAGGGGACGGCGGCCGAGTGGTCCATGCCGTTCATCGAATCGGAGGAGCAGGCGGCGAGCAGGCCGGTCCCGGCGGCGGCGAACGCGGCGCCGAGGACGGTACGACGGGTGGGTGTGCGCATGACGGAGTGCACCTCGTGCAGGGGTGGTGTGGACGTACAGGACGGCGCGTCGGCCGTTCCGCGCGCGGGCGCGAAGGCGCACGAGCGGGCACGGAACGGCGAGCGCACGCCTACTGACGCAGCACCGACAGTCTGCTGAGGAGGATCCGCCCACCCCCGGGCGGCGGCAGCGCCCGCACGGCCCGCGCCAGCCGGGCCCGCACCTCGGCGGCGGCGTCACCACGGCGGCGCAGCAGCGGGCCGGCGATCAGCAGCACCAGGGTCCAGCCGGCCAGCACCGCGAGACAGACCGTCATCGGATCCATGCCGCCGCCGGCGGGCTCGACCGCCAGCGGCGCATGGGCCGTCGGAACGGCGGCCGCGTGGTGATCCGCTGCCACCATCCGCGAGCCGTACGAGCCGTGCGAGCCGTGCGACCCATGCCCGGCAGACCCGCCGTGCCCACCACCCGGGTGCCCCAGCGTGTGCATCGTCACGATGCCGAGCAGCAGGGCGGCGAGGAGCAGCAGGCGCAGCACCCCGGGCAGCGACGACCCGTACAGCCGCTGCTGCGCCATGGTCCGCCTCCCGCCCGTCTCCGCCCTCCGCTTACCCCCACAGGGTATCCCCAACTGCGGACGTCCGCCGCTCTCCCTTCGTACAAAGTCAGTCACCTACCTCGCCACCCTGGACGGGGTCTCCGACTCCAGCCACGACCTGTCCCTCCGGGTCAGCTCCCATGCGTCTGGTCTGACGGCACTCCACCCAAGTAGCCCGAACTCCCGTTCGGGGCCGCACTTTCCCGGAGGTGCGGCCCCTGTGCGTCGTGCAGGTCCGCCGGTGTGCTGACCTGCGTTAATGATCCGCTAGCATGCGTCGTCAGTTTTCGAACACACGGACCGCCCCAGCAACCGGTCCGGAACTGACGGGGGAAACGAAAGATGCCAGATCCTGACGCGGGTTTGCAGTTCAAGGTCAATCCGGCCGAACTGGACGGCTGCGGCCAGAGCGCCCAGCACATCGGCGGCCTGATACCCGGCGAGACCACGAAGATCACCGACCCGTGCAACCAGGCCGCCGGAGGTCTCAAGGGCTGGCTCACCGCCGGCGGGATCACCGCCTGCGGCACCAACTGGAAGACCCTGCTGGACCGGCTCGGCGGTGACATGGGCGACGTCGGCACCAAGCTCGGCACCTCGGCCACCTATTACCGCCAGGCCGAGCAGAACGCCCACAACGGCATGCGGAACCCGGCCGCTCCGCCGGCCCCGGACGAGCCGGACCCCTTCGGCACCGCCGTCGTCCCCGGCCCGGTGAAGCCCCGCAGCGCGAAGGCGGCCGAGTAACCGATGGACATCAAGACCCTGCACGACGCCGACATCATCGGCATCTCCACCGCGAAGAGCGCCTTCGACACCCTCTCCACCGCCTTCGGCCAGCACGTCGAGAACTGGCAGCACGAGGTCGTCGACCGGCTGCACAACTCCCAGTGGACCGGCACCGCCGCCGACCACGCCAACGCCCGGATGCAGTTCCTGGAGAACGAACTCAAGGCCGCCCAGCAGGAGATCGGCCTCGTCAGCCGGGCCCTCCAGGACGCCTACGACGGCTTCGCCGCCGCCCAGGCGCACCTCATCAACGCCCTGGACGACGCCAAGACCCACAAGCTGAACGTCGCCGCCGACGGCGGGATCACCTGGGAGAAGGACCCCAACTCCCCGAACTTCGCGGGCACCGACGCCGAGAACCAGGCCAAGCAGATCCAGTCCCGGATCACCGCCGCGCTCAACGAGGCCGACCACGCCGACCAGACCATCAACGCCCGGCTCACCCACCTGGCCGGCAACGCGAGCAACGGCACCGGTCTGGACTCCGCCACCGCGAAGTCCGACACCGACGCCGCCAACGCGCTCCAGACCATCCCCCCGGCCGGCACCGACCCGAACAGCGTCAAGGCCTGGTGGAACGGCCTCACGGACGACCAGCAGCAGCGGATGATCCTCAACCACCCGGACCAGATCGGCAACCTGGACGGCATCCCCGCCGTCGACCGGAACCAGGCGAACCAGACCAACCTGGCCCGCGCCCATCAGGACATCCAGCACCAGCTCGACGGGCTCGGCCCCGAGCCGAAGCAGTTCCTCGACATCGCCGACACCAACGGCGGGCCCGTCGAGAACCCCGACTACACGACGTGGAAGCAAAAGCACGACGACCTCACGGACAAGATGACCGGCATCACCGCCATCGAGAACCGGCTGAAGGCCCCGGTCGACGACGCCCACCCGCCGACCTACCTGCTGGGCTTCGACACCAACGGCCACGGCCACGCCATCATCGCGGTCAACAACCCCGACACCGCCAACAATGTGTCGACGTACGTCCCCGGCACCGGCGCCCGGCTCGGAAGTATCAACAGCGACATCAACCGCTCGGACCTGATGGTCGCCTCGGCCAACGACGCCAACCGGAAGGCGGGCGACAAGAGCACCACCTCGTCGATCACCTGGGTCGGCTACGACGCGCCGCAGAACATCATCCCGGAGGCCGCGGACGACTCCTACGCGAAGGCCGCGGAGGACAAGCTGGTCAGCTTCGAGAACGGGCTGCACGCCACCCACGACGGGAAGATCGGCAACAACACCATCCTGGCCCACAGCTACGGCACCACGACCGTGGGCTACACCATGCGCGACCACGGCCTCCCGGTCGACAACGCCGTGCTGATCGCCAGCCCCGGCGCCGGTGTCGAGAACGCCAAGGACCTGCGGATCGACCCGTCCCACGTGTACGCGGCGCAGAGCCCCGCCGACGCGATCGGCTGGGCCGCCGCCACCGACCCCAGCGGTATGACGGACAACCTCTGGGACAACATCAAGACCGACTTCCTCTTCGGCGACGGCGACCACCACCTGATGTACGGCCGCCAGACCACCGTCCCCCAGTTCGGCGCTAACGTCATGCCCGTCGACCCCAACGCGGGACACTCCGACTACTGGAACAACGGTTCGCCCACCCTGACCGCCATGGGGCAGGTCATCGCCGGAAAGCCGACGCAATGAGCACCACCGAACACACCTCCCTGATCAGGCGGGCCACCGCCGCCGCCACACTGACGGTCACCGCACTGGCCCTCAGTGCCTGCGGGGCGAACACCCTCCAGGAGCGGTCGAAGCCCACCATCACCCTGGACCAGGCCAAGACGCAGATCGACGGCTACCTCGCCGACATCCTCGCCAAACTTCCGGTACAGCCCACGTCGGCGCCGGCCGCGTTCTTCGACCAGGAATGCGACGCCAACGACATCGGCCCGCACGGCCGAAAGCAGACCGGCCGAGGCTACGACTTCGGTGACGTTTCATCAGACATCAAGGCCCAGGCCGTGACCGACTACCGCACCTTCCTGACCGGGCAGGGATTCCAGCCGGTTCAGGATCCCCCGAACTCCCATCTCGACTGGATCAAACTGAAGAACCCGCAGAACAACTTCCTCGCCATCCTGGACGGAACGTCCGACTCCAGCCACGACCTCACCCTCAAGGTCAGCTCCCCCTGCGTCTGGCCGACCGGCACCCCTGCCACGTAGCCCAACTCCCGTCCGGGGCCGTACCTCTACCGAGGTGCGGCCCCTTCGCACACGCCCAGGTCAAACCGGTTGCCCGTTCTTGACGATCCGCTAGCATGCGTCGTCAGTTACCGCTCCGACCGGCCCAGCCGCCGGTCCGGAACTGACGGGGGACGCATGGCAGATCCAGATTCGAACCTGCAATTCCAGGTGAAGCCGGGCGAGTTGGACGGCTGCGGCCAGAGCGCCCAGCACATCGGCAGCCTGATACCCGGCGAGACGGCGAAGATCACCGACCCGTGCGGCCAGGCCGCCGGTTCCCTGCAAGGCTGGCTCACCGCCGCCGCGTTGACCACCTGCGGCAGCGACTGGAAGACCCTGCTGGACAAGCTCGGCGGCGACATGGGCGACGTCGGCACCAAACTCGGCACCTCGGCGGCCTACTACCGCCAGGTCGAGCAGGACATCCACACCAACATGATCCACCCGGACGTCCCGGTCCCGGCCTCGACCGCGCCGGACCCGTTCGGCACCGTCGTCACCCCCGGCCCGGTGAAGCCCCGCAGCGCGAGAGCGGCGGAGTAGCCGATGGACATCAAGACGCTGCACGACGCCGACTTCTGCAACCTCGCCATCGCCAAGACGGCCTTCGACACCCTGGCCACCGCCTTCGGCCAGCACGTCGAGAACTGGCAGCACGAGGTCGTCGACCGGCTGCACAACTCGCAGTGGAGCGGCACCGCCGCCGACCACGCCACCACCCGGATCCAGAGCCTGCACGACGAACTCCACGCCGCCCAGCAGGAGATCGGGCTCATCAGCCGGGCCCTCCAGGACGGCTCCGAGGGCTTCGCCGCCGCCCAGGCGCACCTGCTCAGCGCCCTCGACGACGCCAAGAGCCAGGGGCTCACGGTGGCCGCCGACGGCGGCATCACCTGGGACAACGACCCCAACTCGCTGACCTTCGCCGGACACGGCGCCCCGGAACACGCCAAGGCCATCCGGGACCGGATCACGGCCGCCCTCACCGAGGCCGACCACGCGGACCGGACGATCAGCGGCCGGCTCGCCCACCTGAGCACCAACGCGACCAACGGCACCGGCCTGGACTCCACCGTCGCGACGAACGACACGGCCGCCGCGAACGCGCTCTCCCAGATCCCGGCCGCCGGGACCGACCCGAACAGCGTCCAGGCCTGGTGGAACAGCCTCACCGACGAGCAGCAGCACCGGCTGATCCTCAACCACCCGGACCAGATCGGCAACCTCGACGGCATCCCCGCCACCGGCCGCGACCAGGCCAACCGGCTCAACCTGGCGCGCAGCAAGCAGGACATCCAGCACCAGCTGGACGTGCTCGGCCCCGAGCCCGACTCGACGGTGGCAACGCCGTACGGGGCCTACGACAGTCCCGCGCACAAGTTGTGGAAGCAGCAGCACGACGACCTGGTCGAGAAGATGAACGGCATCAACGCCATCGACACCCGGCTGGGCACCCAGGTCGACGCCGCCCATCCGCCCGCGTTCCTGCTGGGTTTCGACACCAACGGCAAGGGCCACGCCATCGTCGCGATCAACAACCCGGACACCGCCGACAACGTGTCGACGTACGTCCCCGGCACCGGCGCCCGGCTCGGCAAGGTCGACGGCGACATCAGCCGCTCGGACGCGATGGTCGCCGCGGCCAACGCCGTCGGCAACGGCAAGACCACCTCGTCGATCGCCTGGATCGGTTACGACGCCCCGCAGAACCTCATTCCCGAGGCCGCGGACGACCAGTACGCGAAGGACGCGGAGGGCAAGCTGGTCAGCTTCGAGAACGGGCTGCACGCCACCCACAACGGGACCATCGGCAACAACACCATCCTCGGCCACAGTTACGGCACCACGACGGTGGGCTACACCATGAAGGACCACGGCCTGCCGGTCGACAACGTCGTCCTGATCGCCAGCCCCGGCGCCGGTGTCGACACCGCGAAGGACCTCCGCATCGACCCGTCCCACGTGTACGCGGCGCAGAGCCCCGCCGACATGATCGGCATGGCCAGCGCCGTCGACCCCGGCGGGTTCGTGGACAACTTCTGGGACAACACGAAGGCCGACTTCGGCTTCGACGACGGCGACCACCACCTGATCCACGGACGCCAGACCACCACCCCCCAGTTCGGCGCGAACGTCATGCCCGTCGACCCCAACGCCGGGCACTCCGACTACTGGAACAACGGCTCGCCCACCCTGGCCGCCATGGGCCAGGTCATCGCGGGCAAGTAGCGCCCGACCAGCCTGCAGCACAGGCCACTTGGGGCCGCACCCGGTCTGGTCTGACGGGTGCGGCCCCTACAGCTGCTGTACGGCGGCGGCCAGATGACTACGGAACCAACGCTGGCCGGGGTCCGCCGAGTTGCGCGGGTGCCAGGCCATCCCCAGCTCCAGCTGCGGGAGTTCGAGCGGGATCGGGAAGGTCCGCAGGCCCAGCGCCGCGAAGGTCCCCGGCAGCCAGTCCGCCGCCCCGAGGGTCACCAGGTCGCTGCCCCCGGCCAGCAGCATCGCGCCGGTGTGGCTGGGCACCACCACCGCGACCCGGCGGCACAGCCCGCGCTCGGCCAGCGCGGTGTCGATCGGCCCGAGCCGCTTGCCGCGCCGGGAGACGCCGATGTGGTCGGCGGCGGCGAACCGCCGGGCGGTGATCCGCCCTTCGAACAGCGGGTGGCCGGCCCGCGCCACACCCACCACCGGCACCGTGACCAGCGGCCGGGAGCGGATCTCCGGATCCAACGACCCGAGCACACCGACCTCGACGTCCACCTGCCCCTGGCGCAGGGCCGGTCCGCCCTCCAGGGACTCCGGCAGGAACACCACGTCCACGCTGGGCGCCTCGGCGCGGATCCGCCCGACCAGCGGGCCGGCCACCCGGACCAGTACGGCGTCGGTGCACTGCACGGTGAAGGTCCGCTCCAGGTGCACCGGCTCGAAGCCCGCTCCGGGCCGCAGCACGTTCTCGCAGCTCCGCAGCAACCCGGCCACCTCCTCCCGCAGTTCGAGCGCCCGCGGGGTCGGCACCAGCCCCTGCCCGGCCCGTACCAGCAGCGGATCGCCGACCGCGCGGCGCAACCGGGCCAGCGTCCGGCTCACCGCCGCCGGTGAGGTGCCGAGCCGCTCGGCGGCCCGGGTCACGCTGTTCTCCTGGAGCAGGGCGTCCAGCACCCGCAGCAGGTTGAGGTCCATTCATGGCTCCTGAGCTGCATTTTTGCGCTTGGGGCAATGATCCCTTGCCGATCTTTGCATGGTTCGGCCGCCGCCGGGCGGGGACAGTGGAACCGTCCGAGAGACACCCGACTTCTCCGCACCAGGAGTTCCCGTGCCGAACGTTCCGAACGTGCCCAACACGCCCAACACGCCCAACACGCCCAGCGTGCCGAACATCCCGAACGTGCTGAACACGCCGAACGGGCTGAGCGACCCCCGCGCCCACCTCGCCGGCGACGTCCTCGCCGTCGTCAGCCAGAGCGGCCCGACCGTCTCCTTCTACGACGCCGCCACCGACGCCCTGCTGGACACCATCGAGGTCACGGCCCAGCCGCACGAGCTGCTCTTCGACCCGACCCAGCGACTGCTCTGGTGCACCAGCGCGTACCGCTCCGGCTACTACAACGCCCACGACGGCCACCGCACCGAGGTGACCGTCATCGACGCCGACACCCGCCGGATCGTCGAGGTGATCGACCTCGCCCCCGAGCACGGCCCGCACGGTCTCGCACTGGACCCGGACCGCGGCCGGCTCTACGTCAGCGTCGAGGCCTCGGCGGCCCGCCCCGGCGGCGTGGTGGTCATCGACACCGCGACCCGCCGCCCGCTCGGCCGGATCGACACCGACGCCCCCGGCCCGCACTGGTTCGCCATCTCCCCGGACGGGCGCACCGGTTACGCCACCAACAAGGAGGCGCCGTACGTCTCCGTGGTGGACCTCGACCGCGGCACGCTGACCGCGAAGGTGGCCGTGCCCGGCAGCGAGGGTCTGGCCGTCTCCGCCGACGGCGCCCGGGTGTACGTCGGCGGGCCCTACCTCGGCTTCGCCAAGGACCCCGACGCCACGCCCGGCATCCGGGTCATCGACGCCCGCACCGCCACCGTGACCGACGTCCTGCCCACCGGCTCCGCCGTCCTCCCGGTCCACCTGACCGCCTCCGGCCGCCTCCTGGCCGGCGAGATCCACGCCACCACCAGCCCGGACTCCGCGCTCGCCGGGCAGGGCCCCGGCCGCCTCACCGTCTTCTCCGCCGCCACCCACCGCCCCCTGGGCTCCGTCGAGGTGGGTACCTTCCCGCTGACCATCACCTCCTCCCCCGACGGCCGCCTCGGCTATGTCGCCTCCGCCGTCTCCTCCACCGTCGACGTCGTCGACCTCGACACCCTCACCCCCGTCACCCGGCTCACCGTCCCCAAGCGCGCCGAACCCGGCGCCCACGGCCTGGCCTACCTCCCCCGCCCCGCCTGACCCGACGAGCCTCCGGGCGCCGGGCGCGCCCGGAGGCTTGCCGCCGTCCGGAACGGGCCGCATCCTGAGGGCTCAGCCGTCCGGTCCGGGGGGAGGCACGATGAGACGCGGCTTCGGGGTGTTCTGTTCGACGGCGGTGCTGCTGGCGGCGCTGGGCGGGGCCACCGGGTGCGACCCGGTCGTGGACCTGAGTGGCGGCCGGCACCCGGTGCCGCTGCCCGAGCCGGCTCCGGCGTCCGCCCAGTGGATCGTCGACCTGGTGGGCGGGCTCAACGTGCCGCCGCAGTGCCCGAAGCCGACGCTGCCGACCATGGTGGTGCTCGACACCGACGGGCAGGAGCGGGCGATGGCGTTCTGGCTGGTCGACAATGTCGACGTCTGTTACGCCGTCATCAACCAGGCGGGCGTGACGCCCACGACCATCTGGTTCGCCGCCATCGCGGACCTGATCCCCCGCACCCCGATGCCGGCCGACACCACGGCGGGCGTGGACTCGTACGCCTTCACGGCCTTCCGCGGCCGGGTGGACGACATCGAGGTCGACGGCGACACCGACCACCTCGTCAGCCCGGTCCGCCACCGCACCATCGACCTCGGGGCCGGCGACCTCATCACCTTCGCCGCGTACCACTACCGCATCCCCGCGACCGGCAGGCCGCTCACCCTCACCCTCTGCACCCCCACCGGCCCCTGCCGCGACGCCCACTGATCCCCCGCCCCCACCGTGCCGCGACGCGACCACCCCGCACCTGGTCCTCAGCACCCCCGAACCTTCCCGGAAGAACGCCCCCTAAGGGAGTGGACACGCCCACCCACGGGCAAGGCACGGTCGTAGCTGTGAGCCCGTCGGACATGAGAAGGTACGCCCCATGAAGATCATCGACTTCGTTCTCAACGTCATCTGGTTGATTTTCTGTGGCATTTGGATGGCCATCGCCTACGCCGTCGCCGGAGTCATCTGCTGCGTACTCATCGTGACCATCCCGTTCGGCATCGCCTCGTTCCGGATCGCCGGCTTCATACTGTGGCCGTTCGGGCGGACCACCGTCGAGCGGGCGGACGCCGGGGCGGCGTCCTGCGTCGGGAACGTGATCTGGCTGGTCTTCGCGGGCTGGTGGCTGGCCCTCGCGCACCTGATCACCAGCATTCCGCTGTTCCTGTCGATCATCGGGATCCCGTTCGGCTGGGCCAACCTGAAGATGATCCCGATCTCGCTGATGCCACTGGGCCGCGAGGTCGTCTCCACCGACCAGGCGTGGGGCTCGCGGTCCTGACCGCGGCACCAGGACGGCCCGCCCCGATCGGGGCGGGCCGT
Organism: Kitasatospora sp. NPDC023176; assembly: GCF_055560495.1. Classification (NCBI taxonomy): domain Bacteria; kingdom Bacillati; phylum Actinomycetota; class Actinomycetes; order Kitasatosporales; family Streptomycetaceae; genus Kitasatospora; species Kitasatospora sp. NPDC023176. Next base: position 82,665 of record NZ_JBVHIP010000003.1, read on the forward strand.
CGGCGTTGGAGCGACTCAGCGGCCGAGGATCCGGACGCCCAGCCCGCGCAGCTCGACCTTGCGGATCTTGCCGGTGACGGCATCGGGAACTCCTCGACCACGTGCACGTAGCGCGGGACCTTGAAGTGGGCCGGCCGCCCCGCGCAGTACGCGGCCACGGCCTCGGCCGTGAGCGGCTCGGCGCCCTCCAGCTCGTGGGAACGGTACGCCGGGTTGACGGTGACCAGGATCGCGCCGAGCCTGGCGGCGGCATACCGGGTGAGCGTCCACTCCGCGCGGTCGGGGGCCCAGATGCCGACCCGGTCGCCCTTGGCGGTCCCGAGGTCCGGCAGGCCGAGGGCCGGCGCGTCGACGCCGGCGGCGAGTTCGGCGGGCGTCCGGCGGCGGGCGGTGGGGCGGTCGACCAGGGCGTCCCGTTCGGGGAAGGCGCGCACCGCCCGGTCGGGGTTCTCCCCGATGGTGTCGCCCAGCAGCGGGACGTCCGCGGTCCCCAACGAGTAGCTCCGTGAGGACTTCCAGCGGGCCCGGAATGGTGAACTCCATCATGCCTCCGATGTCGGCCGGACATTTCCTCGAACCCAGGAATATCCGGGCTTCCGGCGGGGCCTCAAGAGGAATCCGGACAAGGTGGCAGCGCCGCATTTCCCAGGTGGCACCTGCGCATTTCCAGATCGGCCAGCCGAATTGTCCCGAGGGAAACACCCCCCGCCGATCGACCCCCGCCAATCGGCTGGTCATTCGTCAAGTTCTGTTAGAGTGAGGCCGGTTGGACCATCAGGACTCGCCGCCGCCAGACACGCAAGGAGAAGGACGTGCCCCGAAAGATCCGCGTTGCTCCGGTTATCCGTACGAAGACCGAAGAACTAGGGGAACTCCGTCTTGTCAAGCGTGAACATCGGAATCCTGGCGCATGTCGACGCCGGAAAGACCAGCCTGACCGAGCGACTGCTGCACACCGCCGGCGTCATCGACCGCGTCGGCAGCGTCGACCGCGGTGACACCCAGACCGACTCGCACGAACTCGAACGCCAGCGCGGCATCACCATCCGTTCCGCGGTGGTGTCCTTCACCGTCGGCGACGTGAAGGTCAATCTCATCGACACTCCCGGCCACCCGGACTTCATCTCCGAGGTGGAACGGGCCCTCGGCGTGCTCGACGGCGTGGTGCTCGTCGTCTCGGCCGTGGAAGGGGTGCAGGCGCAGACCCGGCTGCTGATGCGCACGCTGGTCAGGATGCGCATGCCGGTGATCCTCTTCGTCAACAAGATCGACCGCATGGGCGCCCGGTACGCCGACCTGCTGGACGAGATCCGCTCCGAACTCTCGGCCACCGTCGTACCGCTGACCAGGGTCGAAGGGCTCGGCACGCCCGAGGCACGCGCGATCACCCGGACCATGGGGCCGGACGATCCGGAGTTCGCCTCCGAACTGGCCGACATCCTGGCCGAGCACGGCGACGACTTCCTGGTCCGCTACCTCGACGACGAGGCGTCCCTGAGCGTTCGGGACTACACCGAGGAACTGGCCCGGCAGGCCCGCCAGGCCCACGTCTACCCGGTGTTCTTCGGCTCGGCCGTGGCCGACGCCGGCATCGGCGCACTCGTCGACGGGATCACCAGGCTGTTTCCGGTCGATGACGGCGGCGCCGACGGCACGCTCCACGGCACCGTGTTCAAGATCGAACGCGGCTGGGCGGGCGAGAAGGTCGCCTACGTGCGACTGCGGACGGGCACGCTCGGGCCACGGTCGAAGGTGTCCGTCTTTCGGAGCGACCAGCACGGCGCGGTCGTCGAACTGCCCGGCCGGACCACCGTGGTCGAGGTGTTCGACCGGGGCTCCGCGGTGGTGGAGGAGCAGGCCCGGGCGGGTGACATCGCCAAGGTCTGGGGGCTCAAGGGCATCCGGATCGGCGACCGGCTCGGCTCCCACGAGGGGCTGGACGGCGAGCACCTGTTCGCGCCGCCGAGCCTGGAGACCGTGGTCCGGCCGGCCCGGCCCGGTGCGATGCCCGAACTCTACGACGCGCTGTTGCAGTTGGCCGATCAGGATCCGTTCATCAACGTCCGCAAGGACGACGAGGAGCAGGAGATCTCCGTCTCGCTCTACGGCGAGGTGCAGAAGGAGGTCATCGCGGCGACCCTCGCCGACGACTACAAGCTGGACGTGGTGTTCGAGGGCACCCGGATCATCTGCGTCGAACGCCCGATCGGGGTCGGCGAGTCGCTGGAGGAGATCGACTACCGGAGCAAGACCTTCTTCTGGGCCACGATCGGCCTGCGGGTCGAACCCGGGGAGCCGGGCTCGGGGGTCGTCTTCCGCCGGTCGGTGGAGCTCGGCTCGCTGCCGCACGCCTTCCACAAGGCCGTTGAGGAGGCCGCCCGGGCGACCCTGCGGCAGGGGCTGAACGGCTGGGAGGTGCTGGACATCCTGGTGACGCTGACCCACTCCGGGTTCGCCAGCCCGGTCAGTGCGGCGGGTGACTTCCGCAAGCTCACCCCGCTGGTGCTGATGAACGCGCTCAAGCAGGCGGGCACGCAGGTCTTCGAGCCGGTCAACCGGTTCGAGCTGGAGGTGCCGGCCGAGAGTGTCAGCACCGTCCTGCTGAACCTGGTGGAGTGCGGTGCGACCCCGGAGACGACCCGGGGGCAGGGCAGCAGCTGCCTGGTGGAGGGGACCGTTCCGGCCCGCACCGTGCAGGAGTTCGAGCAGCGGCTGCCGGGGCTGAGCCAGGGCGAGGGTGTGCTGGTGACACGGTTCCACAGCTTCCAGCCGGCCGTCGGCCCGGTGCCGAGCCGGCGCCGCACCGACCTCAACCCGGCGGACCGCAAGGAGTACATGCTGCGGGCGTTCGGCCGGATCTGACGGGACGCCACAAGGGCCCGACCACGGCTCCGGTGGTCGGGCCCTCGGCCGTCACGGCGGCGGTGTCCGTACTGACCGCGGCACCAGGACGGCCCGCCCCGATCGGGGCGGGCCGTCGGCGTTCGAGCGGGTCAGAGGCCGAGGATCCGGACGGCCAGCTCGCGCATCTCGACCTTGCGGATCTTGCCGGTGACCGTCATCGGGAACTCCTCGACCACGTGCACGTAGCGCGGGACCTTGAAGTGGGCCAGCCGCCCGGCGCAGTACGCGGCCACGGCCTCGGCCGTGAGCGGCTCGGCGCCCTCGCGCATCCGGATCCAGGCCATCAGCTCCTCCCCGTACTTGGCGTCGGGGACACCGATCACCTGCACGTCGAGGACGTCCGGGTGGGTGTGGAGGAACTCCTCGATCTCGCGCGGGTAGAGGTTCTCCCCGCCGCGGATCACCATGTCCTTGATCCGCCCGGTGATGGCGAGGTAGCCCTCCTCGTCCATCACCGCGAGGTCGCCGGTGTGCATCCAGCCGGCCGCGTCCACGGCCTCGGCGGTGCGCTCGGGCTCGGCCCAGTAGCCGAGCATGACGGAGTAGCCACGGGTGCACAGCTCGCCGGGTTCGCCGCGCGGGACGGTACGGCCGGTGGCCGGGTCGACGACCTTGACCTCCAGGTGGGGGCCGACCCGGCCGACGGTGGAGACCCGGCGCTCGACCGGGTCGTCGGTGCGGGTCTGGGTGGAGACCGGTGAGGTCTCGGTCATGCCGTAGCAGATGGAGACCTCGGACATGCCCATCCGCTCGATGACCTCCTTCATCACCTCGGCCGGGCAGGGCGAGCCGGCCATGATGCCGGTGCGCAGGCTGCCGAGGTCGTGGCGGGCGAAGTCCGGGTCGGCGAGTTCGGCGATGAACATGGTCGGCACGCCGTACAGCGAGGTGCAGCGCTCGGCGGCGACGGCGGCCAGGGTGGCGCCGGGCTCGAAGGACGGGGCGGGGATGACCACGCAGGCGCCGTGCGAGGTGGCCGCGAGATTGCCCATGACCATGCCGAAGCAGTGGTAGAAGGGCACCGGGACGCAGATCCGGTCCTGCTCGGTGTAGTCGAGCAACTCGCCGACGAAGTACCCGTTGTTGAGGATGTTGCGGTGTGACAGGGTCGCGCCCTTGGGGAAGCCGGTGGTGCCCGAGGTGTACTGGATGTTGATCGGGTCGTCCGGGGCCAACTCCCGCTGCCGGGCGGCCAGCCGGGCGGGGTCGGCGGCGCGGCCGACCGCCAGGACGTCGTCCCAGGCGGGGCTGCCGAGCAGCAGGACGCGCTGCAACTCCGCGCAGCGCGGCCGGACTTCCTCGATCATCCCGGCGTAGTCCGAGGTCTTGAAGCGCTCGGCGGCGACCAGCAGCCGGATCCCGGCCTGGTTCAGCACGTACTCCAGCTCGTGGGAACGGTACGCCGGGTTGACGGTGACCAGGATCGCGCCGAGCTTGGCGGTGGCGTACTGGGTGAGCGTCCACTCCGCGCAGTTGGGGGCCCAGATGCCGACCCGGTCGCCCTTGGCGATCCCGAGGTCCAGCAGGCCGAGGGCCAGCGCGTCGACGTCGGCGGCGAGCTGGGCGTACGTCCAGCGGCGGGCGGTGGGGCGGTCGACCAGGGCGTCGCGGTCGGGGAAGGCGCGCACCGCGCGGTCGAGGTTCTCCCCGATGGTGTCGCCCAGCAGTGGGACGTCCGCGGTTCCGGAGGCGTGGCTGCGCTGGGCGGGCGGTGTCGGCACGGGCTGGCTCCTGGGTGCGACGGTGCGGGACAGGGATCCATGCTCGCGGTCCCGGGCCCGCGCCGCCACCCCCGAACGGGGGTACCGACACGGCGCCGGGGCCGCCCGTCGGATCGACGGACGGCCCCGGCGCGCGGGTCAGGCGTTGATGCAGGTGTTGCCGAAGGCCGGGTTCAGGATGGAGATGATCCCGATCGAGTTGCCGCAGACATTGGCCTCGAGGTTGATCGGGATCTGGATCTGGTTGCCGGAGAGCACACCCGGCGAGCCGAAGGCGACACCGTTGGCGGTGGCACTGCCGGCCGCGGCCGTGCCGGCACCGGCGAGCACGGCCGCCGCGGCGAGCGCGGTGGCGGCGAGGGTGGTGCGAATACGCATTGCGTCACTCCTTGTGAGGGTGGCGAACTTCCGTGTGACGATCACACTCGCACCGATCGAACTCGACGGCAGGTCGGGAGCGGCCGGATTGGTCATTCGGAGGGCGTGTCGCCCTCCGACTCCCCCGGCGCCGGGCTCCGCTCCGGCCCCGGGGATCCGGCCACACTCAGTGATTCCAGCAGCTCCCGGGCCGGTTCCAGCCCCGGTTCGGCCGCCACCGCGCGGTGCAGCAGTCCGAGCGCGAGCGGCCCGTCCCCGGCGGCCAGGGCGTCCAGCGCCCGGTTGTAGTCGATCCGAGCGGCGTAACGCAGCCGGAACAGCACGCTCAGGTCCTCCCGGCAGGACGGGCAGCCCAGCGACTGCCGGTCCGCCGGCACCTTGCACAGCGGGCAGAGCACCTCGGGGAGGGTCTCGGTGGTCATCGCGGACCCGCCTCCTCCGGACGGACCGGGCCGAGCGACTCGGCGGCCGGCTCGCTGCCCAGCTCCCGCTGCGCCTGCGCGTACAGGGCCAGCAGGTTCGACATGTGGGTGTTGACCGCCTCCATGTTGGGCGCCTCCACCGCCTCGTCCAGCCCGCGCAGCTCCGCCATGATCCGCTGGGCCAGGGCCGGCGAGATCATGTTCTGGCTGACGTAGACGTTGCACATGGTGAGCATCCGGAAGGTGTGGCCGAGCGCGTCGCACAGCTCGTCCGCCTTCTGGGCCGCGCGCATCGCGCCCTCCCAGTCGGCCGCCTCCCGGCGCAGCCGCAGCTCGGCGGCCACCGAGCGCAGCCGGTCGAGGTCGCTCGGGTCCAGGTGCTTCTCGCAGTAGTGGATGAACAGGCTCAGGTACGCCTCCGAGCCGCGCACCCAGCGCTGGGCCTTGAGCTGGCGCTGCGCCCGCTCCAGCGCCTCGTCCACCGACTGGCCACGGGTCTGGCCGGCCGCCAGGTCGTCCAGGGCGTCCATCAGCCGCTGGGCCTCGCGCATCTCGGCCTCGGTCAGCTCGCCGCCCCAGCGGTCGGTGAAGGTCTCGATCTGCCGCTGCTGCTCCTCGACCTGCACCTTCAGCTCGGGGTCGAGGGTGACCCGCTCCAGCTTGACGGTCTTCTCGCCGCCGCCCTGGATCCGGACCGACAGCGTGATGGTGCGGTCCCGGTCCAGGCCGAAGGCGACCTCCACGCCGGTCCGGCCGCCGAGGCCCTCCGGCAGCCGCAGGGTGAGGTGGCCGATCAGCTCGTTCTGCTGGGCGATCTCGTGCTCGCCCTCGTAGACCGCGATCTCCAGCCGCTGGCGGCCGCTGCCGGAGACCACGAACTCCCGGCTGACCGGTGAACTGGTCGGGTAGCTGGTGTTCTTGGGGATGATGACGGCCAGCCGGCCGTCGTTGAGCTCGATCCCGAGGTTCTTCGGGGTGATGTCGAAGGGGTTGGTGACCTGCATCAACTCCCCGCAGCCTGCGCAGACTTCACTGCCGGGCGGGTTGACGACCGAGCAGGAGGCGCAGCGCAGGCCGACGTCCTCGGCGGCGGTGGAGGCCACCCTGGTGTTGCCCGGGGCGGCGGAGTTGAGCGCCTCGCCGCACAACTCGCAGGCGGTGACGCCGGGGGCGGCCGGGGTGCCGCACTGCGGGCAGTTGTCGCCGCGCAGCGCGGTGGTGGCCTGGGACTGCCTGGGGATGGTCGTCCCCGTCCCGCCGGCGCCTGAACCGGCCAGGGACTGGCCGCACTTGGTGCAGTCGGCGGCCGCCGCGTCCACCGGGACGTGGCAGGTCGGGCAGGACACCCGGTCGCCGCCGAGCAGGGAGGTCGCGCAGTTGGCGCAGTTGGAGGCCGAGAGGTCCCCGGGGGCCCGGCACTCGGGGCACTCCACCTCGCCGACCAGGGCGGACTGCACGGCCGCGCCGAGCGCCACGCACTGCATCGGGTTGACACCGCGCTTGATCCGGCGGGTGCCGAACACCTCGCCGAGCCGCCGCTCCACCAGCGGGATCGCGGTCGAGCCGCCGACCAGCACCACCTCGTCGATGTCCCCGACGGTCAGGTTGGCCTGCATGATGGCCTTGTGGGTCAGCTCGATGGTCCGCTCGATCTGGGCCTCGATCAGCTCCTCGAAGCGGGCCCGGTCGAACTCCGTCTCCAGCACCAGCTGTCCGGCACCCAGGCCGGGGAGGATGACCTCGGAGGCCTGCTGGTTGGAGAGCTCGATCTTGACCGTCTCGGCGGTGGAGGCGATCTTCGGGCGGTCCCGCAGGTCGGGCTGGTAGTCGGAGCCGTACTCCTCGCGGATGTCCTCCAGCAGGGCGCTGGTGATCGCGCGGTCGAAGTCGTCGCCGCCCAGCAGGTTGTCGCCCTCGATGCCGAGCACCGAGACCGAACCGGGCACCAGCAGCAGGATGGAGATGTCGAAGGTGCCGCCGCCGAGGTCGTACACCAGCACGGTGCGGCCCTCGTCGCCGGCCTCGGTGGTGAGCCCGTACGCGAGCGAGGCGGCGGTCGGCTCGTTGATGATCCGCAGCACGTGCAGGCCGGCCATCCGGCCCGCCTCCTGGGTGGCCGCGACCTGCCGCTCGCCGAAGTACGCGGGGACGGTGATGACGGCCCGGTGGAACGGCTCGCCGATGCGCTGCTCGGCGTCCTCCTTGAGCCGGTGCAGGATGATCGCGGAGATCTCGATCGGGGTGTAGGAGCGACCGTTGAACCAGACGTTGACGTCGCCGTCGGTGCCCGCGGTGACCTTGTAGTCGATGTCCTTGAGTGCCGCCTGCACCTGCGGGTCCTTGAACTTGCGGCCCATGAAGCGCTTGACCGAGCGGATCACGTTGGCGCCGTCGATGGCGATCCGGCTGCGCGCGGTCGAGCCGACCAGCAGCTCGCCCTTGCGGCCGCTGCCGACCACGGAGGGCGTGGCCTCCTGGTTCTGCCGGTTGAAGATGATCTCCGGCGCGCCCCGGCGCAGGTGGGCCACCACGGAGTTGGTGGTGCCCAGGTCGATGCCGAGTGTGCGGTACATGTCGTTCCCCTCTTGCCCCTCGTGGTCCTGGCTACTTCTTGCGCTTGGCCCGCTTGGCCGGCCGGCCCGCCGCCGCCGTCTTGGCCGCTCGACGGGCCCGGGGCGGGACCGGCCTGGCCGGGGCCTCGCCGGCGACGGCCTCGGTCGCGGGGGCCTCCGGGTGCCCCGGTTCCCCAGGCCCCGCGGGGTCCTCGGGCTTCTCGGCTTCCTCGGCTTCCTCGGCCTGTGCCGGCCCCCCGACCGGCTCCTCGACCGGCTCCTCGACCGGCTCCTCGACCGGCGCCGCGGCCGGCCCCCCGACCGACGCCGCGAGCGGCTCCGCTTCAGCGGGCTCCGCGTACCCGTACACCCCGAGCCGCGGGTCCTCGACCGGCGGCAGCGCCGACTCCGGTGCGGCGACCACCACCTGGGCCCGGCGCAGCACCTCCTGCTCCCAGAAGAACCCGGTCACCACCGTCTGCAGCACCGTCTCCGGAGCCACCCCCGGCCGTACCTCGGTGCCGACGATCTCGGTCAGCGCCGGGTCCGCCGCCAGCCCGTCCAGCCGCATCGGCCGCACCCCGGCCTTGGCGAGCCGGCCGAGCAGCCGCCGCCGGGTGGCCTCCAGCCCGGCGCCGCGACCGTGGGCGACCAGCTCGCGGTCCAGACCGAGGGCGGCGAGTGCGTCGTCCACGTCGACCAGGACGCCCAGCAGTTCGCGCTGCGCGGCCCGGGCCTGCTGCTTCTGCTCGGTCAGCTTGTTGCCCAACAGTGATGCCCGGAAGAGCAGTTGGGTGAACTTGGCCTCCAGGTCGACGGACTCGACGCCCGACGGGACCTCCAGCCGCTGGTGGCCGGTGAGCGGGGATGCGGTCGGTGCGTCGGTCATTCCGGGACCTCGATCTGCGGCAGCACGGACAGGTCGGCCGCGTAGCGGGTGGGGACGGGCGGTTCGGGGTCGGCGCCGCCGGGTGCGGGTTCGGCGAAGTCGGCGGCGGCCTCGGCCCGGTGGAGGGCCAACAGGTCGGGGGCCGGCGGCAGGCCGGGGCGCTCGATCACCAGCAGCGGTTCGGCGAGCGCGGGGGCGAGCAGCCCGGCGGCCTGGTCGACCGGCTCGGGCGGCAGCGGCTGTTGGAGGTCGACCTCCAGGCGTCGGTCCGGGTTGCGCAGCAGGGCGGCGGCGTCCTGGATCTGCTGGCGGCTGTAGCGGCCCGCCTTCAGCGCCTTCCCGACCGAGAGGTTGATCTCGCGCACCCCGGCCGTGAGCGGGATGCCCAGGACCTCGTACGGCGACGGCTCGTGCAGTGGCATGGCGGGCGGTCTCTCTCCTCACGGCTCAAGCGGATCGGAACTACCGGCTCACGGACCGGAATCGGGACGGGACGACGGCCGGGCGCGCGCACGTGCTACGACGACGACGGCCGCCCGGTGGTTGCCGGTCAGCGGCGGTTGAGGTTGTTGATGCGTGTCGCCAGGGCGCGCAGTTCGCGGTCGTCGGGGTTGTGCTGGAGGGCCATGGCGATCGCCCCCTGGGCTTCGTAGTAGCGGCCGTCGTTGGCCTGGGCGACGGCGAGGGAGCTGAGGACGATGCCGAGTTCGTTGTGGATCTTGGCCTTGTCCTCCGGCGAGGCGGCCAGCTCCAGCGCCTCCTTCAGCAGCCCGGTCGCCTCCAGGTACCGGCGGCGTTCGAAGAGGCCGATCGCCTCGCCGCGCCAGACGCTGACCATCAGCCGGCGGATGTCGGGCGAGTTGTCGTAGGACTTGGCCTTCTGGAGCATGGCGGCCTGGGCGAGGAACGGTTCGTCCTGCATGTGGTCGATGACGTGGTTGGCGAGCATCACCGAGATCCGGCGGGTCGCCTCGGTGCCGGCCCGGGTGTAGTCGCCCTCCCAGTCCGGGTCGATGTCCAGGGCCGAGGCCATCCGCCGGATGGCGGTGTTGCTGTCGTCGGCGAAGGCGGCCGAGCGGGCGAGCTGGCGCAGCACGAAGGCCAGGCCCCGCCGGTTCTCCGGGTCGTCGTCGAGGTCGATCAGCTGCTGCCACATCTCGACGGCTTCCAGCAGCTCCGCTTCGGAGGCGTCGACGCGGCTGAGCTGGCCGGCCCGGTTGCCGAGGGCGGCCCGCAGGAAGTGCCGGGCGGTCGGGTCGCCGGGGGCGAGTTCCTGGCTCTTGGCCAGCAGCGCGAGGGCGCGCGGGTAGTCCTTCTCCTCGTTGTTGATCTTGCGGGCCCACTGGGCGTAGGTCGCGCCGAGGTCGCCCCGCACCTCCGGGTCGTCCGGGGCCAACTCGAAGGCCTTCTCCAGCAGTTCGGCCGCGCCCTGCTGGTCGTCCACGGTGCTCTTCAGCAGGGCGCGGGCGGCCCGGACACCGGACTCGGCGGCGATCCGGGCCACGTCGGCGGGCAGCACCACGCCGGGGACGGCACCGGCCCGGGCGAGGCAGTCCAGCGCCTCGCGCCAGTCCTGGTTGCGGTGGTGCTCGCGGGCCTGGCTGACCAGGGACGCGCCGAGCAGCGAATGCCAGGCCGCGCCGCGCGCGCCCTCGGCGACCGCGTCCAGCGCGGCGACGGCGGCCGCCTGCCGGCCCTGGAGGTGCAGGTACTGCTGCGGCCCGAGCGCGCCGAACAGGCTGAGGGCCCGGCCCAGCGCGGGCGTGCCGGGGCCCGCGGCCCGCCGCCAGGCCCCGACGGCCTGCTGGTAGGCCTCGCCCCAGCCGGCGGTCTCGGGCGCGGCGCGCAGCAGCCCGTCCAGGGTGGGGCCGACCACCAGGCGGCGCGCGGGGCGGCCGGGCAGGGTGATCCGGACGTCCTCCTGGGCGAAGGCGTCCGCGGCCTGGGCCTCCATGCCCAGGCGCAGCGTCCAGGCGGTGGTCTCGTCGCCGGTGCGCCCGGCGGCGCGGTCGACGGCGCGCAGGTCGTCGCGCAGGCTGTCGATGACCGCGGCGCGGGCGGCGGCCGTGCGCTGGGGGTCGGCCTCGCGGCCGGTGATCCGGGCGGTCTCGGCCCACAGCTCCTCGCCGTGCAGGGCGGCGACCAGGCAGCCGAGCGTCCAGGCCCAGACCTGCTCGTCGGGACCGTCGGGGCCGTCCGGTCCGCCGGCCGTCTCGCTCTCGCTGGAGGCGGAGGCAGAGGCGGAGGCGGAGGCGAAGCGGTAGCCGGCCAGGCCGACGGCGTGCAGCAGCCGGGGGTGGGCCGGGTCCTTGAGCAGCAGCTCGCGGTAGCCCCGGTAGGCCTCGCCGTGACGGCCCTCGACGGTGTGCTGGTGGGCCTCGTGCTCGCCGAGCAGCACCAGCGCGGCGGCCGCCTGGGGGTGGCCGGGGGCGAGGGCCAGGGCCTGGCGCAGGTCGCCGGCCGCCCGTCCGGGCTGATCGGCGGCGAGGGCGGCGCCGGCCCGGCGGACCAGGACGGCGGACCGGACGGTGCCGGCGTCCTCCGGCAGGTCGGCCAAGGCCTCGTCGAGGCGGCCGAGTTCGGCGCGCAGCAGGGCGAGGTCGAGCCGTACGGGTGCGGCGTCGTCGTCGCCGAGTGCGTCGGCCCAGGCCGCCAGGACGGGTTCGGCCTGTTCGGGGGTACCGGCCCGGCGGGCGCAGTCCAGGACGGCGCGCAGTGCGGGGCCGGCGCAGCGTATGCAGCGCGGCGAGCCGGCCTCGGCGGGGGCGTGCAGGTGGTCGGCGCAGGCCTCGCGGCCGCAGCCGCCGCAGGCCCCGGTGGCGGGGCGGGCGCACGCGGTGCACGCCCCGACGGGCTCGGCGGCGGGGGCGGGGGCGGCGAGGAAGTGGCGGTACCACTCCAGCGCGGTGGCCCAGTTGCCGGCCCGTTCGGCGAGCAGGGCGCGCAGCCGGGCGAGGGCCGGGTCGCCGGCCGGGTCGGGGTCGAGCGGGCCGAGCAGGGCGATGGTCTGGACCGGACGGCCCGCCAGCAGGGCGACGGCGGCCAGGTGGTAGCGGTCGCGGAGCCCGGCGGCGGGGTCGAGCAGCGCGGTGAGCTGCTCGGTGGCGCCCTCGGCGAGGGCGAGCGCGGCGCGCAGCCGGGACTGCCGGTGGGTGAGCGCGCCGGGCAGGGTGTCGGCGAGGGCGAGGGCGGCGGTGGCCCGCCGGCGCGCGTCGGGGAGGTCGCGGCCGGCGACCAGCAGGTGGGCGGCCTCGCGCAGGGCGGCCTCGCGCAGCGCGGCCCGGTAGCCGGCGGCGGCGGGGTGTTCGGCGGCGGCGCGCTGCCAGAGTTCGCGGGCGGCGGCCGGGTCGGTGGCCAGCCGGGTGCGGGCGAGCCGGTCGCGGGCGAGGGCCTGGCGGCCGTGGAGTTCGGGGTCGTCCAGCGGTTCCCAGCGGGCGAGGGCGCCGGCCGGGTCGTCGGTGCGGGCGAGGGCCAGGCCGTGGTGGTAGGCGGCGATCCGGCTCCAGCGGGAGCCGGGCTGGTCGTCCGCCTCGGCGCGCAGGATCGGTTCGGCCTCGGCGGCCTGTCCGGCGGCGGTCAGGGCGGCGCCGAGCCGGACCCGGGCGGGGCGCCAGTCGGGGGCCTGGCCGAGGCCGGCCCGGTAGTCGGCGGCGGCCTCGGCGTGCCGTTCGGCGCGTTCGTGGACCAGGGCGAGGCCGAACCGGGCGGGGGCGAAGGCGGGTTGGACGGTCAGGGCGGCGGTGAACTGCTCGCGGGCCTGGTCGTCGGCGCCGAGCAGCAGGGCGAGCCGGCCGAGGGCGTAGCGCGGGTGCGGGTCGCCGGGGGTCTCGGTGGCGGCGGCCGCGAGGTCGGCCCAGGCGGCGTCGGTGGCGCCGAGCCGCTGCCGGGCGAGGCCGCGGAAGAGCAGGGTGTCGGTGCGCAGCGCCGGGCCGCGGCCCCAGAGGCCGGGGTCGCCGGGGCCGCGGCGCAGCGCTTCGTCGAAGGCGGCGACGGCGGGTTCGTCCCGGTGCAGGGTGAACAGCTGGGCGCCCCAGCGGAACCAGAGTTCGCCGCTGCCGCCGGGGGCCGCGGCGGCGAGCAGCTGTTCGCTCTCCTCGGCGCGGTCGGTGGCGCGCAGCAGGGCGGCCCGGGCGAGCACCGGCCAGTCCTGGCCGGGCAGGGCGGCGAGGGCGCCGGCGGTGGCGTGGTCGCGCTGTTCGGGGCTGCCGTCGCGGCACAGCTGTTGCAGCCACTGCCGGGTGCGGGCGGCGGCCTCGGCCTCCTCGCCGGGTTCGGCGCCGCCGGCGGTGGCCTGGAGGAGGGCGAGCAGCGGTCCGAGGTCGCCGTCCGGGGCCTGGAGGCGTTCCTCGGCGAGGCGGCGCAGGCTCCACCGGGGCAGTTGCCGGGCCGGGTCGGTGAGCAGCGGAAAGGCCTCGCGGTACAGGGCGAGGGTGGCCTGCTGGTCGCCGGTGGGGATGGTGGCCTCGGCCTGGCCGAGCAGGGCGAGGCCGCGCTGGGTGCGCAGTTCCGGTGGCCCGGTGGCGAGTTGGCGGGCCAGCCGGGCGTAGCGGCGGCGGGCCTGGGGGGCCTTGCCGGCCGCGAGCCGTTCGGCGGCGGCGCCGAGGGCCTTGGCAACTCCGTTGGCGTCCAGGGTCGTTCGTCGGCGTGCGAGTGCGACGGCGGCCCCTCCGGCCAGTGCCACCACGATCAGCAGCACCGCGATCAGCAGCATGCACCGTCCCCCTGTTGTTCGACAGCCGTCCACTCCATGATCAACAAGCCCCGTACGATCATGAGTTGACGTCGTTTCGTGATGTTGCCCGGGCGCCCAACAGAATAGGCCCTCCCCCGGGCGGCCGAACAGGAACCCGGACTATCCTGGCTGCGCATCAGCAGCGGTCAGAAGCGTCGGGGGTCGAGTGTCCGAGTCTCGTTGGGTGCCCGGGCTCCGCTTCGGGCCCGAGTTCGACCCCGAACAGTACGAACTCCTGGAGTTCCATCACCGGGGCGGCGAGGCCGAGGTGTGGCGGGCCGTGCGCACCGGACACAACGGGATCAAGGAACTCGTCGCCGCCAAGATCATGCTGGAGCGGGACCCGTCCGAGGTGCGGCGCTGGCTCGGCCGCTGGGACGACGTCTCGCACAACGCCCACCGGCTCGGCATCACCGACCTGGTGGTGCCCAGCTTCCTGCTCGGCCCCTCCCCGCACCGGCCCGGTGCGGCGCCCTCCGGCGGGCTGCTCGGCTACCAGATCTCGCCCTGGGTCGAGGGCGTACCGCTGCACACCTGGGCCCGCGGCCAGCGCGGCGGGCCGGCCGCGATGGCCGAAGTGCTGGCCCGGCTCTGCCGGATCGTCGACGAGCTGCACCGCAAGCGCTGGGTGCACCGCGACATCTCCCCCGCCAACGTGCTGGTGGACGCCCAGGGCCTGGTCAAACTGATCGACCTGACCTTCCTCGCCCCGCTCGACCACACCCTGACCGTCGCGGTGTTCACCCCCGGGCACGTACCGCCGGAGGCCGAGCAGGTCGGCGGCTTCCCCACCACCGCCAAGGACCTCTTCGCGGTCGGCACCCTCGCCCGCACCCTGCTGCTGCCCGACCACGGCCGGCTCGACCACCGGCTCGCCGCCGAACAGGCCCGCGCCGAACTGCTCGCGGCCGGCTACGGCGAGGAACTGGCCCGGTGGGCCTGCGAACCGCTCGCCCGCGAACCCGACCGCCGCCCCGCCCCGCTCGGCCCCTGGGCCGCCCGCGGCCGGGAACTCCTGCGCGCCCACCGCCCGGTGGCGCGCACCGCGGGCCTGGCCGTGCTGCCCGACCGGGCCGGCCGGCCGCTGGTGGTCACCGGCGGCGCCGACGGCACCGCACTGGCCGGCCCCGGCCGTACCGACCACCGGCTGCCCGCCGGCCAGGGCCCCGGCGCGGTCCGCGAGCTGGCGGCGGGCTGGGCCGGGCGCCAGGGCGAGCTGGTGGTCTGCGCGGAGGACCGCTCCGGCACCCTGTGGGTCGGCACCGCGGCCGGCTGGTGGGAGGCGGCCCGCGGGATCAGCGGCCTGGCCGGGGCGGTCGGCGCGGCCGGCGAGCTCACCGTGTGGACCGCCGCCGCGGGCGGCCTGCGCTCCTACCGCTGGGCCCCCGGCCTCACCCTCACCGGTCAGGAACACCCCGGCTGCCCCGCCGACCGGGTGCTCGCCGCCGAGGAGGAACGGCCCGGCACCTGGCTGCTGCTGGTCGAACACCGCGAACGGGTGCTCAGCTGGCGGCCCGGCTCGGGGGAACGGCCCGTCCCGCTCGGCCCGCCCGGCACCCTGCGCGCCGGGGCCCTGGCCCGCACCTCCGCCGGACCGCAGGCCGCCACCCTCCGGCCGGACGGCTCCGCCCAGCTGCACACCCTCGGCCCGGCCGGCTCCGGGCCCGGTACGGAGATCGGCGACGGGGAGCTCTCCCTCGGCATCGCCATGATCGGCCACCGCGGTGGGCCCACCGTCGCCCTGGCCGGCGCGGGCGGCGTCCGGCTCCGGCTGCCACCCGGCGGGGCCTCCCGGCGCCCGCGCTGGTGGCGGCCCACCCTGCGCCCGGCCACCCGGGTCGCCCTCGCCATGGGGGACGACTGGCGGCTGTGCCTGGCGGCGGTGGTGGAGGGCGAACTGCAGGTGTGGCAGGAGGACGCGGCCTACCGGTGGCAGGCGGTGGAGCTGCCGGAGGAGAGCTGAGGCGTTTCCTGCGGGCAGCCGTGCAGGAGTTCGGCGAAGGCCGCGCTGGCGGCGTCCTGCGGGAGGATCCGCAGCGCCCGGTCGCCGTCCGGGGTGCTGATCACGTAGTGCTCGGCGAGGTACGAGAAGTCGTCCCAGGCCTCCCAGCGGTGGGCGCGCAGCAGGATCCGGCCGCAGCGGGTGCAGCCGATCCACGGCACCAGCACCAGGTCGGCCAGCTCCGGCTCGCTCCAGCCGGTCACCACCTCGGCCTCGTCGCGCTCGCCGTCGAGCAGCCGGACCGGGGCGGCCGCGTCGTCGCCCGGGCAGCGCAGCAGCCCGGGGGTGAGCCGCTCGCGCTCGCCCCACTCCTCGGCGAGTACGGAGATCTGTGCCCGGTCCGTACCGCTGATCGGGATCTGGCGGGCGAGCAGGCCTTCGACCAGCAGTCCGAGCCCGCTCTCCTGCTCGCCGATCGCCCAGCAGTCCTTGACGCCCTGGGCGGCGTCGTCGGGCAGGAGGTCGGCGATCCGGTGCCAGAGTGCGGTGTTCTCGTCCATGGGCCGGACTCTAACCCCCGGCCGACACCGGTCCGCCGGCCAGGGAGCCTCCCGCGGTGGCCGGCCGGGCGGGCCACTGCCGGGGCCGCCGGCCCGACGGACGGCGCGGTCGCACGGCGACCGCCCGACGGGCCCCGCCCGGTCAGGGCCCCGGTCACGGCCCCGGTCAGGCCTCGGTCAGGACGTGCACCGGCCCGACGGCGCTCACGTACGCCTCGCCGCCGACCGGCCAGGGTTGGTCGGCGGAGGCGATCAGCACCTCCGGCAGTCCGGCCGCCTCGGGGCGGAGTTCGACCCGGTGGTCGTGGCCCCGGAAGTCGCTGCCGATCACCTTCGCCGGGACGGCGCGCTCCGCCGGCTCGGCGGTGAGCCGGAGTTGGCCGGGGCGGAGCAGGGCGAGCGAGCTCCCGGAGGCGGGGGTGCCGAGCGGGAGGACGCCGAGGGCGGTCCTGGCCTCAAGTCCCCTGGCCTCGGCCGGGATCAGGTTCGCCTCGCCCAGCACGCCGGCCACGGCGGCGTCCGCCGGCCGGTGGTACAGCTCGTCGGGGCTGCCCGCCTGGGCGATCCGGCCGTCGCGCAGTACGGCGACGGTGTCGGCGAAGGAGAGCGCTTCGTCCTGGTCGTGGGTGACCAGCACCGCCGTGGTGCCGGACTGGCGCAGGGCGGCGGCGACTTCGCGGCGCAGTTCGGCGCGCAGCGCGGCGTCGAGGGCGGCGAAGGGCTCGTCCAGCAGCAGGAGGCGGGGGCGGGGGGCCAGCGCCCGGGCCAGGGCGACGCGCTGCTGCTGACCGCCGGAGAGCTGGTGCGGGCGGCGTTCGGCCAGGCCGGGCAGGCCCACCAGGTCGAGCAGTTCGCCGACCCGGGCGCGGCGCTGCGCACGGGGCAGGCCGAAGCCGATGTTGGCGGCGACGCTCAGGTGCGGGAACAGCGCGCCGTCCTGCGGGACGAGGCCGATGCCCCGGTGTTCGGCGGCGAGCCGGTCGCGGCCGTCGTCCAGGACGCGGCCGTGCAGCACGACCTGCCCGGCGGCGGCCGGGTGGAAGCCGGCCAGTACCCGCAGCAGGGTGGATTTGCCGCAGCCGGAGGGGCCGAGCACGCAGGCGAGGGCGCCGTCCGGCACGGTCAGGTCGATGCCGTGCAGGACCGGGCTGCGCCCGTGGGTGGCGTGCAGGTCGAGGACGGACAGTCCGGTCATGGGTTGCTCCCGGGACGGCCGAGGGCCGGCCCTGTGGCACGGCGGGTCAGCAGCAGGACGGAGGGGACGGACAGCAGCACCATCAGCGCCGCGTACGGGGCGGCCGCCCCGTAGGCGAGGCCGCTGGTGTAGACCCAGAACTGGGTGGCCAGGGTCTGGGTGCCGGTGGGGCGCAGCAGCAGGGTCGCGGTCAGTTCGGTGGAGGCGGTGAGGCCGACCATGGCGACGGCGGCGCCGAGGCCGGGCAGCACCAGCGGCAGGGTGATCCGGCCGAGCACGGCGAGCGGCCGGGTACCGAGCGAGCGGGCGGCCTCCTCGACACCGGGCGGCACCTGGGCGAGGGCGGCGCGCACGGCCGTCAGCGCGAGCGGGAAGAACAGCAGGACGTAGCCGAGGATCAGCATCGGCGGCTGCTGGTACAGCGGCCGGGCCCAGCGGACGGCGAAGAAGACCACCGCGAGGGCGACGGCGATGCCGGGCAGCGCCCGGGTGAGGTAGGCGATCCGTTCGACCGCGCGGGCGGGCCGGGTACCGCGCCGCCAGCCGTACAGGGCGACCGGGACGGCGGAGACCGTCGCGACCAGGGCCGCACCGAGCGCGTACCCGAGGGTGGCCAGGGTGGCGCCGAGGACGGAGGCGGAGGGCAGGGTGGTGGAGCTGCCCTTGACCAGCCAGTACGCCAGCGCGTACAGCGGCACCCCGAGCGAGGTGCCGACCAGCGCGGCCAGCCCGGCCAGTGCGGGGGCGGTCCAGCCGCCGAGCCGTGCGGGCACGGCGGGGCGGGCGAGGGCGCCGTGCCGGGTGATCCGGGCCCGGCGCCCGGCCCAGGCCTCCAGGGCGACGAGCAGCAGGGCGAGCGCGATCAGCACCAGGGTGAGCAGGGAGGCGGAGGCCGCGTCGAAGCCGAGCTTGTACTGGGTGAACACGGCGGTGGCGAAGGTGGTGTAGCGCAGCATCGCGAAGGCGCCGTACTCGCCGAGCAGGTAGAGCGAGACCAGCAGCACGCCGCCGGCCAGCGCGGGCCGGGTGAGCGGGAGGGTGACCCGCCACAGGGTGGCGAGGCGGCCGCGGCCGAGTGAGCGGGAGACCTCCTCCGCGGCGGCGTCGCCGTTCCGCAGGGCGGCCGCGACCGGGAGGAAGACCAGCGGGTAGAGCGAGCAGGTCATCACCAGCACCGCGCCCCAGTAGCCGTGGACGGAGCGGAACAGCGAGACCCAGGAGTAGCCGCGGACGAACTCCGGTACGGCCAACGGCAGGGCGAGCGCGACGGTCCAGGCCCGGCGGCCGGGCAGGGTGGTGCGTTCGACCAGGTAGGCGGCGCCGAAGCCGAGGACGGCGGTGGCGAGGGTGACGGCGGCGGCCAGGCTGAGGGTGTGCCAGAGCAGGGTGGCGATCAGCGGACGGCCGAGCAGCCGCCGGGCCTGGTCCCAACCGGCTTGGGCGGCCTGGGCAATGACGAAACCGAGCGGTGCGGCGACCACCGCGACGACGGCGACGGCGGCGGGGGCGAGCAGACCGCCGGCCCGCCACCACCGACCGGCCACCGGGGTCGTCACTGGAGGAGTCCGGCGTCCTGCAGCAGGGCCAGCGCCTGCTTGCCGTCGCCGAGCGCTGCCGGGTCGGCGACGGTGCCGAGGCCGTCCAGGGCGGGCAGTTCGGGCTTGCCCTGCACGCCGGCGACCAGCGGGTACTCGTAGCTGGCGGAGTTGGCGATGACGGTCTGGGCGGGGGCGGAGGCGAGGTAGCCGAGGAACGCCTGGGCGGCGGCCTGGTGCTTGCCGTGCCGGAGGACGGCGGCGCCGGAGACGTCGATCAGCGAACCCGGGTCGCCCTTGGGGAAGTAGTGCAGGGTCGCGTGGGTCTCGGCGGCGCCCTTCTCGTCGCGCAGCCGGTAGAAGTAGTAGTGGTCGATGACGCCGCCCTCGACCTCGCCGCTGTTGATGGCGGCGGAGAGGTTCTCGTTGCTGTCGTAGGTCTTGGCGTTGTCCTTGAGGCCCCTGAGCCACTGCTTGGCGGCGTCCTCGCCCTTGGCCTTGAGGACCTGGGTGACGACCGGGGCGAAGTCGGTCTCGCTGGGAGCGAAGCCCAGTCGGCCCTTCCACTCGGGCTTGGCCAGGTCGAGCACGGAGGCGGGCGGTGCGGTGTCGGCGCCCTTGCCGGTGCCGGCGAGGAAGGCGGCGGTGCGGGCGGAGACGCCGACCCAGTCGCCCTTGGCCGAGCTGTCGGCGGCCGGGACGGACTTGAGGGTGTCCGGGGCGACCTTGGCGAGCAGGCCCTTGTCGTCGAGGACGGTGAGCGCGGGCGGGTTCTCGGCGTAGAAGACGTCGGCCGGGGAGGCGTCGCCCTCCTGGAGGATCTGGTTGGCCAGCTCGGCCTCGTCGCCGGAGCGCAGTTCGACCTTGATGCCGGTGCGCTTGGTGAAGTCCCCGGTCAGCGCCTTGACGGTCTGCTCGTGCTGGCCGCTGTAGACGGTGATGGTCTGGCCGCCTGCCGCGGTGGCGTTGTCGGTGCCACCCGTGCCGCCGGAGCTGCCGCAGGCGGTGAGGGCGAGCGCGCTGGCGGCGAGGAGGGACAGTCCCGCGAGGGGCCGGATGGTTCGGTGTCGAACGGTTCCGGGCATGGCGGTTCCGGGCATGGTGAGGGTCCTCCGAGGGTGGCGGGGGTCGGCCGTACGGGCTCGTGACTGACGCCGGGCTCCGACCTGGCGAGACCAGAACCTAGGGCAGGAAAGGCTTGCCTAACAAGTGTCGGAGCGTCACATCTCGGTCCGGTCGCGGCAGAGTAGGACCCTGGTGAGCGCCACCCCAAGTGAAGGCAAAACACCCGTCAAGAGCGGGTCGGGGCAGGATGAGGAGGGCCGCCTCGGTCGGTCCCGCTCCGCTCGATCCCCACTACGGTGCGTGACGACGGCACGTCGGCCCCGGCCGCACCTGCGCGGTCGGGCATGCGACCGGACGCGCCGGTGCCCCGGGACCGGTGTCGGTCCCGGGGCACCGGCCCGGCGGAGGGAGCGTGTCGAGCGGGCGGGCTCAGCGGAAGCGGCGCAGCCGGAGGCTGTTGCCGACCACGAAGACCGAGGAGAAGGCCATCGCCGCCCCCGCGATCATCGGGTTGAGCAGCCCGGCCGCCGCCAGCGGCAGGGCGGCGACGTTGTAGCCGAACGCCCAGAACAGGTTGCTCTTGATGGTGCCGAGGGTCTTGCGGGAGAGCCGGATGGCGTCGGCCGCGGCCAGCAGGTCTCCGCGGACCAGGGTGAGGTCGCCCGCCTCGATCGCGGCGTCCGTCCCGGTGCCCATCGCCAGGCCCAGGTCGGCCTGGGCGAGCGCGGCCGCGTCGTTGACGCCGTCGCCGACCATCGCCACGACCCTGCCCTCGGACTGCAGCCGCTTGACGGTGTCGACCTTGTCCTGCGGCATGACCTCGGCAATCACGTGCTCCGGCCTGATGCCGACCTCGGCCGCGACCGCCTCGGCGACCAGCCTGTTGTCGCCGGTCAGCAGCACCGGGGTCAGTCCCAGGGCGCGCAGCCTGCCGACGGCCTCGGCGCTGGTCGGCTTGACCGCGTCCGCGACCTCCAGCACGGCCCGGGCCTCGCCGTCCCAGCCGACCGCGATCGCGGTGCGGCCGGCCGACTCGGCCCCGCGCTTGGCCTCGGCCAGCGCGGGCGGCAGGTACTGCGACCACTCGTTGAGCAGCGCCTCCCGGCCGGCCACCACCGCGTGGCCGTCCACCACGCCCTGGACGCCCAGGCCGGGCACGTTCTCGAAGCCCTCGACGGCGGGCAGTTCGCCGGCCTTGGCGGCGGCGGTGGCGATCGCCCGGGCGATCGGGTGCTCGGAGGCGTGCTCCAGGGCGCCGGCCAGGCGCAGCACCTCGGCCTCGGTGACGTTCTCGACGGTGTGCACGGCGAGCAGGGTCATCTGGCCGGTGGTGACGGTGCCGGTCTTGTCGAGCACGATGGTGTCGACCTTGCGGGTGGACTCCAGCACCTCGGGGCCCTTGATCAGGATGCCGAGCTGGGCGCCGCGGCCGGTGCCGACCAGCAGCGCGGTCGGGGTGGCCAGGCCCAGGGCGCACGGGCAGGCGATGATCAGCACGGCCACGGCGGCGGTGAAGGCGGCCGTCCAGCCCTCGCCGGTGCCCAGCCAGTAGCCGAGGGTGGCCACCGCGAGGGTGATCACGATCGGGACGAAGACCGCGGAGATCCGGTCCGCGAGGCGCTGGGCGGCGGCCTTGCCGTTCTGGGCGTCCTCGACCAGCCTGGCCATCCGGGCGAGCTGGGTGTCCGCGCCGACCCGGGTGGCCTCGACCACCAGCCGGCCGCCCGCGTTGACGGTGGCGCCGGTGACGGTGGCGCCGACCCCGACCTCCACCGGCACCGACTCGCCGGTGAGCATGGAGGCGTCCACCGCGGAGGCGCCCTCGACCACCGTGCCGTCGGTGGCGATCTTCTCGCCGGGGCGCACCACGAAGCGCGTCCCCACCGCCAGTTCGGCGATCGGTATCCGCACCTCGGCTCCGCCGCGCAGCACCGTCACGTCCTTGGCGCCCAGTTCCAGCAGCGCCTTGAGCGCGGCCCCGGCGGTGCGCTTGGAGCGGGCCTCGAAGTAGCGCCCGGCCAGGATGAAGGCGGTGACTCCGGCCGCCGCCTCCAGGTAGATGTCGGACGCGCCGTCGCTGCGGGCGATGGTGAACTCGAAGCCGTGCCGCATGCCCGGCATCCCGGCGTCGCCGAAGAACAGCGCCCACAGTGACCACAGGAACGCGGCGCCCGTACCGAGCGAGACCAGGGTGTCCATCGTCGCGGCGCCGTGCCGGGCGTTGGTGAACGCGGCCTTGTGGAACGGCCAGGCGGCGTACGTGACCACGGGGGCGGCGAGGGTCAGGGACAGCCACTGCCAGTTGTCGAACTGGAGAGCCGGCACCATCGCCATCGCGATCACCGGCACCGCGAGGGCCAGCGCCGTGAACAGCCGCTGGCGCAGCGGGGCCAGTTCGTCGGCGGGCTCGGCCCGCTCGGCGCCCGCCGGTTCGGCGGCCGGCGGCTCGGGGAGCGCGGCAGTGTAGCCGGTGGCCTCGACGGTGGCGATCAGGTCGGCGACCTCCACCTCGCCCTCGAAGGTGACCTTCGCCTTCTCGGTGGCGTAGTTGACGGTGGCCGCGACGCCGTCCATCCGGTTGAGCTTCTTCTCGATGCGGGCCGCGCAGGAGGCGCACGTCATTCCGCCGATCGAGAGTTCCACCTCCGTGGAGGCGGGTGCCTGGGTGGTCATCGTTGCTCCTCGCGACAGTCGGGTACTTCGAGGTCCGTGCGCGGCCGGGCCCTCATACCCTGGAGGGGTATCGGGCGGTGCCGAGTTCATTTATACCCATGGGGGGTATCGAACGCAAGGTGCTCGCCCCCACCGGTGTCTCACTGTCAGCTGGAAACGGCGTCCCACCCCGCAGGCCCGCGCCGTGGGACACGTCCCTGGGACCGATGGGACGCCGAAACACCTCCCGCACGGACGGCGGGTAGGGCACAGTTCTGCCCGCAGCTCGATGTGATCACGAGCCGAAACCGACGCCGCTCCCCGGGGGGAAGCACGCCATGAGCCTCATGTCCCGCATCACCAGGACCGCCACCGCGACCGCCGTCGCCGGCGCCGCCCTGCTCGCCTTGGCCGGCACCGCCAGCGCCAACCAGAGCGCGCCGTACATCGGTGACGGCTACGCCAACAACTCCCAGGCCGTGTGGTGCGTCCAGCACAACCTCAACCACTTCATCGGCATCACCACCCGGACCAACCGCCCGGCACCGCTGGACGAGGACGGCATCTGGGGCCCGAAGACCAAGGCCGCCGTCCAGTGGCTCCAGACCGACTCCATGGTCGGCGGCCAGTGGCTCCAGGCCGACGGCATCGTCGGCCCGCTCACCGGATCCCTGATCGTCGGTGACGGCTACCCGGACTCCGTCGGCACCTCCAGCTCCCCCTGCTGGCAGTACATCCCGACCGTCGAGGGCCCCTGATCATCCGGCGCAGGAGGACAGACGCATGACCAAGAGGAACTACGGCCGCGGCGTGGTCGCGGCGGCCATGGCCGGCGCCGCGCTGCTGGGCCTGTCCGGGACCGCCGGCGCCAGCCCCAGCGCCCCGACCCTCGGCGACGGCTACGCCGACAACACCCACGCCGTGTGGTGCGTCCAGCACAACCTCAACCACTTCCTGAACACCACCAATCAGGCCGACCACCCCGCGCCGGTGGCGGAGGACGGGATCTGGGGCCCGCAGACCAAGTCCGCCGTCCAGTGGCTGCAGTCCCACACCTTCCTCAGTGGCCGGTCGCTCCTCCCCGACGGCTTCGTCGGCCCGCTCACCGGAAACGCGATCATCAGCGACGGCGACCCGTACTACGTCGGCAGCTACGACGCCTACTGCTGGCAGTACATCCCCACCACCTACGGCCCCTGACCACCCGTACTGCGAGGAGCGACACATGCCCGCGAAGTCCTTCGGCCGCGCCGCGGCGGCGCTGACCCTGGCCGGTGCCGCGCTGCTGGGCCTGTCCGGGACCGCCAACGCCAGCCAGAGCGCGTCGTACATAGGCGACGGCTACGCCAACAACAGCACGGCGGTGTGGTGCGTCCAGCACCTGATCAACGAAGTCGCCCTGCAGAACAACCGGGCGGCCATCGACGAGGACAGCACCTGGGGCCCGCAGACCAAGGACCAGGTCGTGTGGTTCCAGACCCTCGAACACGTGCAGCCGGACGGCATCGTCGGCCCCTTCACCGGCGACAACATCCTGTACCACGGCGACCGGCAGTACGGCGGGAAGTCCGGGGCCTGCTTCCCCTTTGTGCCCAGCGACTCGGGGCTGTTCGAGTAGCACCCGCCCGTCGAGCACACCCGGGCGTCAGGGGGCCCAGTACCTGCGCCCCCTGACGCATCACCACGGATCCGGAGACCCTCCTGTGAGCACCCTCCTCCCCGCCCGGCACCGCTTGTCGCTGGGCCTGGCCCTGGCGGCCGCGCTGACCGGCGTCGGCGCCTACACCGCCTCCGCCGCGACCGCGCCGGCCCCGATCCCGATCACCTCCCCGGCCTGCCCGGCCAACCTGACGCAGGGCGAGGCCGACGGCTGCGTCACCCAGCTCCAGGCGGAGCTCAACCTGACCGGCGCCCACCTCACCGTGGACGGCCAGTTCGGGCCCGCCACCGCCACCGCCGTGCGCACCTTCCAGGGCGCGCACAGCCTCACCGCGGACGGCATCGTCGGCCCGGCCACCAAGTCGGCGCTCGACACGGCGGCCACCGCCGCCTCCGGCACCGTCGACCTGCGCACCCAGTGCGGGGACCTCCAGACCGGGGCGAGCGGGCAGTGCGTCTCGACCCTGCAGACGATGCTGAACACCTTCAACGCCGGCCGCCTCGTCGTGGACGGGCAGTTCGGGCCGGCCACCGACACCGCCGTACGCAACTTCCAGGCCGCACAGGGCCTGGCCATCGACGGGATCGTCGGCACCGGCGTCAAGAACGCCCTCTACACCGGCACCCCCGCCCCGCTGCCCAGCGGCCCGATCGACTCCACCAGGGTCCTGAACGCGGCCCAGTCCTACCTGGGCGTGCCGTACGTGTGGGGCGGCGGCCACTCGCTGCGCGGCGAGGGCCCCGGCCCGTCGCTGGGCACCTGTGACGGCTACACCGGCTCGATCCAGCCCTGCCCGGCCAACACCACGGCCGGCCTGGACTGTTCGGGCCTGGTCCGGGCCGCCTTCTGGTTCGGCGCCGGCATCGACCTCGCCAACGGCGGCGACACCACCGAGCAGACCCTGGACAAGCACCTCACCCCCATCACCGAGGCCCAGCGCCAGCCGGGCGACGTCGAGTACTTCGGCACCGACGCCCACAACACCGTGCACGTGGTGCTCTACGCCGGCACCGACTCCGCCACCGGCGCGGACATGATGTACGAGGCCAAGGAGACGGGCACCAACGTGCACTACGTCACCCTGCGCACCGGCGGCTACTGGTACCACGTCACCGCCTGACCCACCCCCACGCGCGGGTGACACCGACCGTCACCCGCGCCGGATCCACCACTGTCACCCGGGGCCACCCGCCCCGGGCCCATTCGCCTGCCCTCCTGAAGGAGAACTCCCATGCGCACCAGGATCGCCGCCGCCGTCGCGGGCGCCGTCATGCTCACCGGCCTCGGGGTCGGCACCGCCACCACCGCCTCCGCCAGCACCCCCGCCGTGTGCAGCTCCTACGGCTTCAGCAGCGACAACGAGCCGGAGGTGAGCTACGGCGACTCCGGCCCCGAGATCAAGGCCCTGCAGTGCGAGCTCAACTACAGCGTGCGCGGCGCCGGTCTGCAGGTGGACGGGGTCTTCGGCAAGAACACCCTCGCCGTCGTGCAGAAGTTCCAGGGCTGCGCCCACCTCGACCCCGACGGCATCGTCGGCCCGCTGACCTGGGCCAAGCTGGACTACCAGAGCGACATCGACACCGCGGCGAACTACCTCTGCTGATCCGGCCCGACCAAGTCCTCCCCCTCACCTGTCCCGAAGGAAGAACCATGCGCAACAAGCTTGCGGCCGTTGCGATCGCCACCCTCCTGGCCACCGGCTTCGGTGTGACCACCGCCGGCAGCGCCTCGGCCGCGACGTCCCCGAGCCAGCTCTGCGGCGGCTACAGCACCAGCGAGCCGGAGCTCTCCAAGGACGACAGCGGTGACGCGGTCAAGGCCCTGCAGTGCGAGCTCTACAACTCCCTCGCATACATGGGCCCGGACGTCGACGGGTACTTCGGCCCCAAGACCCTCGCCGCGGTGCAGAAGTTCCAGACCTGCACCGGTCTCCAGCCCGACGGCATCGTCGGCCCGCTGACCTGGGCCAAGCTGGACTACCAGAGCAACCAGGGCACCACCCCCGTCTGGTGCGTGTAGTCGCGGCCCCACCCCTGGGGCCGGTACGCCCCGAACGATCACCCAGCTGTCGAACGGAACCAACATGCGCAACAAGCTCACGGCCGTCGTCCTCACCACCGCCCTGGCCGTCGGCTTCGGAGTGGCCACCGCCGGCAGCGCCTCGGCCCAGAGCTCGGACTGCGGCCAGTACAGCTGGAACCAGCCCGAGCTCAGCTACGGCGACTCCGGCAACGAGGTCAAGTCCATGCAGTGCGAACTGAACGCCTCCTCCACCCTCTTCCCCACCCCCTTCAACCTGGACGTCGACGGGCAGTTCGGCAAGAACACCCTCGCCGCGGTGCGGAAGTTCCAGACCTGCGCCGGTCTCAAGCCCGACGGCATCGTCGGCCCGAACACCTGGTCCAAGCTGGACTTCTACGCCACCCCGTGGAACGTGCTGACCTGCTGACGATCCGTCGCGCAGGGGACTGACGAAACGCTCGGCCGGAATCTCCCGGCCGAGCGTTTTCGCGTACGGCCCGTCGGACCGGGCGGCGACCCACAGCCGGACAGCGACCACGGCCGGGGCCGGTACGCGGCCACCCGGGCTGCTCAGCCCGTGAAGGGGAACGACGGCAGCACCCGGCACACCGACTCCGGCGGCTGCCCTGGCAGCACCGGCGCCGGGGCCCCCATCCCGGTCACGTAGAGCCAGGTCAGGACGACGGCGGCGACGAGCTGGACCGGGAACCGGTAGCGGCGCCCCCTCGGCAGGCGGCCCAGCAGCGCGCCGAGCACCAGCAGCGCGCCGAGCGTGAAGACCCACCAGAGCTCCGTGGCCAGCGCCAGGTTCGGGTTCGCTTCGTGGTCCTGGCCCAGGCAGAGCCGCCAGCTCGCCAGGATCCGGCTGTTGCCGATGAGCGTGCCGCCGGTGGCCAGCACCAGGGCGGCCGCCACCCTCGACCAGACTCCCCGCCGCTCCCGCGTCGACTGCATGAACCGCCTCCACCCGCTCGTCCCGTCCTCCCGGCCGTCCTCGCTGATACGCAGACCGCCGGATCCAGGTTCCACCATGCCCGCCGGCCCGCAACCGGTTCCCACCTGCGCTGTCTCACGGTGTCTCAAACCGAGGGTCGGGACGGTTGAGACGGGTTCGGTATGGCTGCGGGCCCTGATGTGGACCTAGGTTCAGCTTCGCGAGTCCCCGCCGGCGACCCTTGCGCTCCGGCGACGGCCGGCCGTCGCCGTATGCCTCCCGACCACGAGGGACGGTGAGCGCGGTCGGTCCTCCTCCCTGCACCCCGCTCCTGCGGGCCGACCTCCCTTGGGTGGCGACCATGCCAGATCACCACACTCCGCATCCGGAGTCAGCACCCCGCCACACGTTCGACGACGTGGTGGCCGCCGGCCTGTCGCGTCGTCAGGCCCTGACCGGCGGCACCATCGCCCTGGCCGCGTTCCTCGGCCTCTCCGCGTCCCCCGCCTCCGCCGCGTCCGCCGGGCAGCCGGGCGCGGCCGGCGCGGCGGCGCACCCGCTCGGCTTCACCGCCGTGCCGACGAGCAGCGCCGACGCCGTGACCGTGCCCGCCGGGTACTCCGTGCGGGTGCTCGCGCCGTGGGGGCAGCCGGTGCGCGACAGCGGCCCGAAGTGGCGCGCCGACGGCGGCAACACCGCGGCGGAGCAGGCCGACCAGGTCGGCTCCCACCACGCCGGACTGCACTTCTTCCCGGGCACCGACGACTCCCGCGGCACGCTGGTGCTCACCCACGAGTCCACCGACGCCGCCCTCCTGTACGGCCGCGGCGGTACGAAGCTCACGAAGGAGCAGGTCGCCAAGGCGCTCGCCGCGCACGGCGTCAGCGTGCTGGAGGTGCACCGCACCGGCGACGGCTGGCAGCTCGCCGACTCCCCGCGCAACGTGCGCGTCACCGGCGCCACGCCCGTCACCTTCTCCGGACCGCTGGACGCCGACCACCCGGCCCTGCGCACGGGCACGCCCGCCACGGGCACGCTCGGCACCGGCGCACACGGTGTGACCCCGTGGGGGACGTTCCTGGCCGGCGAGCAGAACGTCGCCGGCTACTTCGGCACCGACGACACGACCTGGCGGCCGACCCGCGCGCAGAAGCGGGCCGGCGTCAGCGCCCGCGGCGACGGCTACGGCTGGCACCGCGCCGACCCGCGCTTCGACCTCGCGGCGAACGGCAACGAGGCCAACCGCTTCGGCTGGGTGGTGGAGATCGACCCGAGCGCACCCCAGGCGCCGCCCGTGAAGCGCACCGCGCTGGGCCGCTTCCAGCACGTCGGGGCGAGCGTGACCGAGTCCGCCGGCCGGGTCGTGGTCTACAGCGGCGACGACGAGAACGGCGGCTACCTCTACAAGTTCGTGGGCTCGGACAGCTGGTGGCGGCTGCGCTCCCAGGGCCGCAGCCCGCTGGACCACGGCACCCTGTACGTCGCCCGGTTCGAGGACGACGGCACCGGCCGCTGGCTGCCGCTCACCCACGGCCAGGGCCCGCTGACCCCGGCCAACGGCTGGGCCGACCAGGCCGACGTGCTGCTGCGCGCCCGGCAGGCGGCGGACTCCCTCGGCGCCACCCCGCTGGACCGCCCCCAGCAGACCTCGGTCGGCCCGGACGGGACGGCCTTCTGCGCGCTCGCGAACAGCCCCGGCCTCGGCCACTGCTCCTCCGGCCCGAACGCCCACCGGGCCGCGGTCAGCCCCCGCGCCGACAACCCGTACGGCCACATCATCCGGTGGCGGGAGGACGCGAAGGCCGATCAGGGCGAGGGCCGGGCAACCGGCTTCCACTGGGAGGTCTTCGTGCTCGCCGGCGACCCGGCCCACGATCGGCAGGTCCACCTGGACACCGCCGGCATGTTCGGCTCGCCGACGAACCTGTGGTCCGACGCCGACGGCCGGCTGTGGATCGGGACCGGCATCTCCGCCTACGACCAGAACCGGGCCGAGAGCGGCCACGAACACCTGGGCAACAACGCGCTGCTGGCCGCCGACCCGGCCACCGGCGAGATCCGCCGCTTCCTGACCGGCCCGCGCGGCGCGCAGATCACCGGCTCCGTCACCACGCCCGACCGCCGCACCATGTTCGTCAACGTCCAGCACCCGGGCGAGCACACGCTCGCCTGGGGCACGCCCACCCAGGACGATCCCCGCGTGGTCAGCAACTGGCCCGACCACGACCCCGCCGGCCGGCCGCGCTCGGCCGTGCTCGTGATCCAGCGGACGGACGGGGGCGTCATCGGGGCCGCGTGACGCCCCCACCGACGTAGTTCGACGCCCGCCGCATCAGCAAGCTCAGCACGGAATCCGGAGAACCAGATGGTCACCATCATCTCGCGCAGTGAATGGGGCGCCCAGAAGCCCAAGAAGATCGACCCGGACCCCTTCACCCCGTGGAAGGGCGGCGTGGTCATCCACCACGAGGGCGGAGGAAACAAAGCCGTCGATCCTCACGACCAGTGCGCCGCTCTGGTCCGGAAGATCCAGGACGACTCGATGAACTACGACATCATCGACGAGTTCGAGGTCCAGGTCGGCAAGAAGGAAGACCCGTACGACGACATCCCGTACAACTTCGTGGTCTGCAAGCACGGCGGCATATACGAGGGGCGCGGAGCCGACCGGCGGTCCGCCGCGAACAGCAAGGAGACGCCCGGGGCCAACAGCGACTACTACGCCATCATGGGCCTGATCGGCTCCGACGACGACGTCACCCCGGCGATGGTCAGGAGCATCACCGTCCTGTGCAGCTACCTGAGGAGCGAGAAGGGCGCGGGCAGCAAGATCCTCGGTCACACGGACGTGCGCCCCAAGACCCACACGGACTGCCCCGGAAAGCTCTACCCGTACGTCCAGCGGGACGAGTTCAGGACCGGCGCGGGCACCGGCGGCGGCCCCGACTCCGACACGCTGCACATCTACGGCCGCGCCCAGTGGGGCGCCCGCCCGGCGAAGGACATCACGCCGGTGGACATCAGCGCCCGCACCGGGTTCACCGTGCACTACTCGGACGGGCCGACCACCCAGACGCTCCGGTCGATCCAGAACTACCACATGGACTCCAACGGCTGGTCCGACATCGGCTACAACTTCCTGGTCGACACCAGCGGCCGGATCTTCGAGGGCCGCGGCTGGTACCTCCAGGGAGCGCACGCCTACGGGGCCAACACCAGCCACATCGGCGTCTGCTTCATCGGCGAGAGCGGGGACGCCACCGACATCGCGCTGTCCGCGATCCGGTCGATGTACGAGAAGGCCTGCGACATGGCCGGCCACGTCCTCGACAAGACCTACCACGGCATGCTCCCCGGCAACTCCACCGACTGCCCGGGGGCGCAGCTGCGCGCCTGGGTCCAGAACGGCATGCAGGCCCAGGTCCGCCCGATCGACTGGGCCGGCGCGGACTACACCCCGCCGCCCACCGACTCCAGCGGCGCGAACGGTGGCGGCATGACCCAGGTGCGGTCGGTCTCGGCCCA